>JANNDD010000113.1:0-30807 GCA_031387365.1 Armatimonas sp.
GTGGCTCAACCTCATCACCGATATTTTTCCTGCCTTTGCTTTAGCGCTGGAGCCATCTGCCCCGGGCGTTATGAAGCGTGCGCCACGCGATCCAAAGGAGCCACTGCTTACCGTGCCCTTCGTTTGGCTCATCACCTGGCAAGGGCTGCTGCTTGCGGGCGTGACCCTCCTCGCCTTCGGGCTAGGAATGCGTTGGTACGGAAGCGAGGGCGCGGGCCTGCGCCATGCCAACACCTTGGCCTTCATGACACTCGCCCTCTCCCAGGTTTTCCATGCCTTCAGCGCCCGTTCCCAGAACCGATCTGTGTTCACCCGCCGCCTGTTTACCAACGGCTGGTTGTGGGCGGCAGTGCTGGTGTGCCTGATCCTCCAGGTAGCTGCCGTCTACGTGCCGCTCCTGCAAAAAATCCTTCACACTTCTCCCCCATTGGCTACTGACTGGGCAGTGATTCTCGGTTGTTCTCTTCTTCCCGTAGCCGTGGTGGAGTGTGTCAAGTTGCTCGCATCTCTTGTTGCGAAGCTGCAACCGTCAAAAGTGGTTGGTGAAGGAGCTTCATGATAGACGAGTGGTCAGGGCTGGCACAAACGTACTTCGCACAGTACGGCTACGTGTTCGTCTTCGTCGCTCTCCTTTTGGAGAACGTCCTGTTTCTTGGAGCCATCATTCCAGGGGCCGTGGTTCTCATCCTGTGCGGCTGGCTGTCCCAAAAGGGCGAAGGATTCCCTTCCTCGTTGGTTCTTATCGGCTTCCTGGGAACGGTATCGGGTGATGTGGTCAGCTACACGATAGGGAAGAAAGTAGGCACTCGCTTGCTCCTTTCAAAGAAGTGGGGCAAGGGCCTTACGGCGATGAGCGAGCGAGTGCGTCATGAGCCGATGGTGCTCATGTTCTGTCACTTTGTTTCTTATCTACGAATGTTTGTTCCTATAAGCGCAGGGATCAGCGGTGTTCCCTTTCGACGGTGGTTGCCGCTAGATGCGAGCGGCGCGGCGCTCTGGGTAGCCTCGCACATCTCAGTTGGCTACTTTCTTTCGCTATCTGAAGCCTCCGCTTACATGAAACAAATCGCAGTGGCGGTTCTTGCCTTGTTAGTGTTGTCCATAGGTGTCCGCACTTTCCTCATGCGTCGGCGCGTGGAGCCCCCCCTAGAAAAGTGAATAATACGTCTCTTTCTCTGCGGGCTCGGCCCGCTTCACGCGGAGCGCGGCCCTTCGATGGCCTTTCAGGCCGCAGTAAGCGTTTTTATATGCAGTGCCCGAGAACTAATTGTAAAAATGGCCGGTGTTGTTATACTAAGATCACCATCGCTCTGCAGAAGAAGTGGCTGGTCAGACTCTAGCCTAATATCTTTGCCCTGGTAGATCCAGATATTATCACTTTGAGCATGCCGTCCTAGTGCAGCATCCGCAAGCTGGGGAAGAAAGGCAGCATTGCGGATGCTGGCAGGTAGAACGGGGGCCGTAAAAATCGCGATGTCTAGTAGGCCATCCTCAAGGCTGGCAGCGGGGAGCAACTTTAGATCTCCGCCATAGAGTGAGGTATTTCCAACCGCAACAAGAAAGATATCGGTCTCGGGCAGTGCGACGCCATCTATGGTGATACGAACTGTGGGAGGCGTGAACGTAGTAAGCGCACCAAAAGCGGCAAAGGCATAGGCGGTCGCCCCCACGGCATTCTTGAGACCAGCATTGACCTGGCCCACGGTTGCGCTGTCTATTCCACCAGAGCACATCAGTAAAAAAATGCTATCGTTGCAAACGCCAACATCAATGACGCGTGTGTGTGCCCCTAGCCCAATATCCACGGTGGTTGCAGGGTCAAGAGCATAGATACCGAGCTCCCGTGCTAAGACATTCACCGTGCCGGTTGGCAAGATCGCCAAAGGGATTTCCGTGTTCATCAGCGCCTGGGCAACGGCACGCACGGTTCCATCACCTCCAGCCACAAAGATCAGCTCCGCTTCGGGAATCAGCGCCGTGGTCATCGCCGTGATGTCCTCACCGGGCCGAACGACGACTTCCGTCCAGCGCCCCACCTGCTCGCCAAGGCGTCGGCGTGCACTCTCCAGCCAGGAGCTACTACTATTGGAGCCGCCCGAGGTGGGGTTAGAGAGAAGAAAGAGGCTCATCGTAAACGCCTTAGTACCACGGCCCCGATGTCGTGACGACTAAAACCACCACAGGAGCCGTAAAGAGAAGGCTGTCGAAGCGATCTAAAACTCCACCATGACCGGGTAGCAACGATCCAAAATCCTTGATGCCAATCTCCCGCTTGAGTGCGGACTTAAAGAGATCCCCGAGCGGCCCCAAAATCCCGGCGAGCGCTCCGACAAGAAGTCCAAAAGTAAGTGAGCCTAGTAGCAAAAAGCCCACGGTTCCCCCTATCAAAAGGCTGGCAGCCATTCCGCCGAGTAGCCCTTCCGTGGTCTTCTTCTGCGAGAGTCCTTCAGCAAGCTTATGCTTACCCAATGAACGCCCCACAAAAAATGCCGCACTATCGCCTGCCATTGTGCAGGCTGCCGTGAGCAGAACCAGGAGTGCCCCGTGATCAAGCCTCGGTAGGACGCCCGTGGAACCATGCCAGGAGCAAATGCGCAGGAGCGTGATGCCTCCAAAAAGCGAGAGATAGGCTCCGCAGAGCAGCCCGTAGGCGAGGTTTTTCCCCGTATGAATCTTGTTCATGGTGGCGTGTGAGGCAACGGCCGTCTCCCAGAGGCTTGCCATAATGAGAAAACACGCCAGCGCAAGCAAGAGCGGCAGGGGGGCGACAAAGCCCCCTCCGTTCACACCCAGTGTAGGGCGCAAGAGAAAGATACCGATCGGCAATAGCGCTCCCAGAAGGGTAAGAAGGCCATTGGGATAGATCTCACACTGTGCATAGGCCCGCTGAAGCTCGGAGCGTCCAATGAGAGCCAGCAACACAGTGAAGACGGCGAAAGGCAGCGCTCCCCACAAACAGACGCCGACGAGAATCGGCATGCCCACAGCGGCTGTGAGAAGACGCAACACCAAAGACGAGAGCTTAGGGTGCACGATGCTCTCCAAGCTCCTCAAATTCGACTAGGACAGGGTAGTGGTCGGAGGGATAGATTCGCCCTTGGTGGTGTGTGACTGTCGTGACCCGCGCCACAGAAAGGGCCGGGCGAAACAAGATGCGATCTAGCCTTCCCATCCACCGAACCCGTCCCGTTCCGCCGTGATAGGTGCCCTCCGGCCCCACACGCTCACGTGCCACCTGCCTGGCATCTATTAAAGAGGGATGCGCGTCAGGCTTGAGCTGCGTGCCCAGGTGCGCGTAGGCCTTGGAGCCGGGCGAGGCGTTGAAGTCCCCCATCAGGAGCTGGAGGTTGCCGTCCCAGTACAGATCCAGCATCTGGCGCAAGATCCGTGCGGAGCGCAGGGGAGCCCAGGGCAAAAAGTCTAAGTGCGCATTGTAGACGGTAAGGATTTTCCGGGTGGCTCTCTCTTTCAGGCGTACCCAGTTCACGACCCGTGGGAGCCAGGTACCCACCAGAATACTCCCGGGGATATGGGGACGATGCGACAGCCAGAACGCACTCAGCTCCAGTGCTTCGAAGCGCTCAGTGCGGTAGAGGATGACGCAGTGCTCCCCGTGCCGGGAGCCTCGGTGAAGCACACGGGGCAAGCGCGTCTGACCGCTCTCGGGGCCGGTGACCACGGTAAAGTCTGGCAGAGCAGCCTGTAGGTCGTGAATCTGGGGGGTGGTCGCCTCTTGAAGCGTGATAATATCGGCCCCTGAGCTCAGAACTGAGACGACAAGTGGCAGGCGTGCGCTCCAGGAGCCTGCGGGATTCGTTGCGCCTGCATAGAGCAAGTTAAGAGTCATGACTTTTAAACGCATGACTCCTCGATTCTATCGCGGACGAAGGCATAGTCATCGGGCTCGTCTACGTCAATAGAGATGCCAGGATGCTCTACTAGAAGTGGTGTAATTTCAAATCCTAGCTCCTTTGAGGCAAACTGTGCCATCTGTGAGAGTGTCAGGCGATGAAAGATCTCCACGCCGAACATATAGACAAATGCCAGCTTCCAGCCGAGGGCCAGTGTGGTTGCAATCGCGTTCTTGCGACCTGCGTAGAAGCGGTTGATCTGCTCTCGTAGCTCGGGCTTAATGAGGAGCTTGGGGCTTGCGATAAAGAGATTTCCATGACAGATGCTAATATCTCGGTAGCGGTTAAAAGGCTTCGTAAAGTGTGTGTAGGCTCCTGTGTAGCTTTTGCGCGGTACCACGGCAATTGCAAGATCTGAAGGGGCTTGAGCGTAGGCACAGAGAAAGTCCGTGATCGCTACTGTCGTGACCAGTGGCAGGTCGGCGGTGATAAATAAGACGGCAGGGGAAGCGGCAAAGTGCTCTAAACCAATGACAAGACTGTCGAGAAATGTCGTGCCCCCGTCGACGATTGTTAGACGTTCCTTCGAGAATCGGCCTGCCAGCTCCTGCTCCAGAAGCTGGCGTGGCCCTTCGATACAGATACGGCGCACGGCGGGGACACCCTGGAGTGCATCGAGAACGTACTGAATCGAGGTGCGCCCGTGGTACGGGATCAGTGCCTTGTACCCCGGAACATAGTCTTCAAAAAGTAAGATTTGATTGATGCCACTTGCGAGCACCACCACATCTATTGCGTTTATTGCATTAGAGCTGCGCATCATAATCCGCGAGCGCCGTTTCGTACTCGGGCGTTAGCGCAAGAGTGTCGGTGAACTCGGGGGCACCTTGGATCTGAGACCGAAAGAGTGAGACACTGACTTTGGACGAGTCCCAGAAAATTTCCTGAATTCGAGTGGGTAAGATGAGGACTTTCTTTCCCGGCCACCAGTTCCGGGTCGCAATCACCCAGTAGCGAATTGTCCAAGTAGCAGCAGCGTCATCAATGATAAAGTCCTCGACGTGCCCAATCTCCCCATCGAGCGCCTCAACATGGTAGCCCGTAACCACTTTGGTGCTTCTTAGATGCGGGTCCCAGGGCTTCGTCTCCTCATCGGGTGCGTACCAGGAGACAGGCCAGCCCAGAGAGTTGTAGTTACCTTCCTCGGACTGCTTTGAGACAGGGCGATCAGACATCGTTGTCGGGCTCTCCTCAATCTCCTTGCGTGTCAGAGTCGTGGTGACCAGTTGACGGTTGGCCAAGATCGTGCCGATCTTCGAGGGAGGAAGCAGAATCTGTCTACCCGTAAACCAGTTGTCAGTCGGATCAAGCTTCTTTCCCGTGTCTACCACTGCGTAGCGAATAGCACCGCTTTCATCGTCGAAATAGAAATGGTTGACTTTGCCCATCTGCCCGTCTAGGGCATTCAGCGCATACGATTCTAAACTACTTGCTCGGTACAACATGGCGTTTAGGGCTTCACTTTCAGCTCATTGATTAGTGCGTTTTTCGAACCGGCGTCTGTGATGGTCTTCTGAGCGATCTCACCTGCCAGCGCCTTCATTTCCTCCGTGAGCACATGCCCAGTGAGGCGGACTTCGTTGTTACCACTCTTGACATCAATAAGATTCGCGGTGTTGTTTAGGGTTTTGTCGTCGGTGATGGCCTTTTTAATCTTGGGGGTGAGCGTCAGAGCATCGCCTGCGTTCTTACCCATCTTCTCCGTGGCCGATCCCAGGCGCTCCGTAGCTTTCCGGGTTGCTACCGATGCCTTTTCACCGGATTCTTTAGCGGACTCCGCGTTCTGGGTAGTGTCTTCTTTGAAGCCCTCGGCGGTATTTTTACAGCCGCTGAGCCCAATTCCTATGCAAGCGATACCTAAAATCAATACTCGATTCATAATCTTTCTCCTTAACTCTTAGTCCTTTTTTGTTTCTTCGGGGTGCTGATGGTCATAATAGGCGTAGAGTTGCACCTCAAAAGCATGGCTGATTGGCTTTTCTGCCTCCCACTCTGGAGCACCTCTGACCTGATCGCGAGTCACGTTCACGCAAACGCTACGGTCAGACCAGCTCACACGGGTGATCCACTCTGGGGGAAGCAAAATACTCTTTCCTGGCCACCAGTTCTGAGTGTCCACGGCCAAGTAACAGATCCTCCAAGTCTCCTCATTGAGGATAAAGTCAGAGACGTGCCCCAGATGACCGTCGGTGGCGCAGATCCCGTAGCCAATCACTTCCTTGGTGCTACGCAGGTGAGCATCCGCATGCTCATGGGCGTGATCTTCCGCATGGTGTCTTGCTTGGTGATCGGCTTTGTGTTGCAGGGTCTCAGCACTGCCTACCGTCTGGGCAAGCAGCCCTCCAGAATACAGGTAGGCCCCCCATCCACTCACACCATCCCAATAATAGGGCAAGGCGTAGTAGTCGTAGTAGCCTATTTCCCACTGGCGTGAGACAGGCTGATCCGTTTCGACCCCTGGGCTTTTCTCAATTTGTTCGCGTGTAAGGTTGACCTGAAGCGTCTGTTGATCCCAGTTCACGCCCCCCAGTGCTAGGGGCGAGATAAGCACCTTCCTGCCGACAAGCCAGTTGCCAGTATCCACAATCAAGTACCGCACCGTCCAGTACTCATCGTCGAAGAGAAACTCATCCACCCTACCGACCTCACCGTCCAGCGCGTGAATGGTCAGCCCGTGCAGTTTTTTTACTTCAACTAGCATTGGTTATTTCCTGTTGTGTTTCCGGCTCCGAAGGCTGCAAGTGCGCCTCGACCATCCAGAGCCACTTATCAATGCCACGGGAGATCTCGGTGAAAATATCGGCGGAGTCAGCATCGCCAAAAGCATTACAGTCGGCGATACCCTCTCTCGCAATGGCTCCGAAGGCTGCAAGGACACTCGAAAATGCTGCGGTATGCTCTTCGCCGGAGTGGATGTCAAAGGGATATTCCTTGAGGACAGAGTTTGCTGCAGTGTCACGAGCCGTACCACGTGCGACTCCGCCAAGCTGCACAAGTCTTTCCGCGATCGCATCCGCATACCCTTCGATATCTTCTGCAATATCGTCAAAAAGAAGATGCAATGTATGAAATGAGGTGCCTTTTACATTCCAGTGAGCTTCTTTTGCTTGTGTTCCTAGGTCAAGACAGTCTGCAAGCCGGATGTTCAGATAAGAAACCACTTGAATCCGTGTCTTAAGCGGAATGTTGTTTTTAGTTTGTTGCATAACTCTCGTATGCAGGATCTACTTCCAAGGTTTCAGGTTAATTTCATCGCACCTAAAATATATTCCATTGGGATAACTGCAAAACTGCTTGCATAGTCCGACATGGCGTAGGGCAGGATCAGCTCGTTATTGTGTATCTGTGCACCGCAGCTATAAACCACATTGGGGACATAGCCCTCGCGCTCACTGGGATTCGGCGTCAGCAAAGGCTCGTGCAGCCGCCCAATCACGCGAGAGGGATCGTCTTTGTCCAGTAAAATAGCGCCAATCGCATACTGCCGCATCGGCCCGACGCCGTGTGTCAGAACCAGCCACCCGGCCTCAGTCTCTATCGGCGAGCCACAGTTTCCGAGCTGAACATACTCCCATGGATAGGTCGGCTTGAGGAGAATCTCTTTGGTGTACCAGAAGTGCAAGTGATCCGAGTACATGATATAGATATTCTCGTTGTCCTGGCGTGAGAGCATGGCGTAGTGCCCCTTGATGCGACGTGGAAAGAGCGCCATGCCTTTATTGTGAATCTCAGAGCCATTCAGTGTGCTCATCTCAAACGTAAGAAAATCCTCGGTCTGGAGAAGCTGCGGCATGGTGATCTTCCCATCGTAGGCGGTATAGGTAGCGTAATAAATTACTTTTCCGTCCTCTTCGTGAAACGCAACAAAACGTGCGTCCTCTATCCCGTTGATCTCAGTGGGTGATGTGGGAAATAATATGCGCTCAAATAGTGGCTGTTCCAGCGAAAAAGAAGCCACATAATTCGCACGAGCCAGAGTTAACATACTATTTAACTGAAGAACATTTTCCGGTTTCCCTCGGTTCTGCCGCTCTACTAATTGAACACTGAATTTTAGCTCCTCTAGAGTGAATTTTTCCGCTAAAGTAGAGAGTACCGATGTGATTAACAAATCCCGATGATCCATCTCATGAAGCTTGCGCTCAAAAAGTGTACGATCATAGAGAGGATAGGAGATATTCTCTGGGCTCACGACAAAGCGCGTCAGTTCATCTACCTTAATTTGATTTTGCGCATCCACAATTCCTGTACGAAACGCGATAGAGGAGATATGCCCCTCACCTGTTGCCCGAAGGCTTAGGACAAAGCGCTGGCTCCCAGGAGAGACCCCACTCTGATCCGGGTGCCACACGAGCGATGGATTAAAGAGCGCCGCTCCTTCGAGAGCGTATTCCTGCGTAAAGTAAGCCCCTATAAGTAGCTTGCGCTCCGCACTGATCCGCATATCAGTGAGTAAAAGCGCTTTCACGTGCTCAAAGCGCCGGAGCCAGTAGTCCTGCAGCCTGCGATGGCGGTCAGCGAACTCGCGAAGTATCTGCGCCAGCTCCGATAGAATTTTTTCCTCAGGCAGTGCACAGATTCTCGCAATGATCTGTAGGCTACGCTGCTTCGTTGTGGGATTGAAGGCACGCAGCAAGACCCGTGTGCTACTTGGCTTCAAGATAGGCCCAGTATGCCGTACACGAAGCTGATCAGTCTCGTTGTTTTTCATGATTTGAAAACCGAAAAACCGTGCCCTCTGAAAGCCTCAGAAGACACGGTTTGTTTTCTTTTACTTGCTTAGAAGCGGCGGCCTACAGCAAAGGCAACCGCACTAGGATCATTGCCATTGACTTTGTTAATGAGATGATACGTCACTTCACCAAAGTAACCATTGTTGAGTTCGTACCCCCCAAAGAGTTTCCCCCCCACTTTGCTGTTAGCTCTGCCAATCTTGACATCGTAGGAGCCCACTCCCCCCCCCATAAAATAGCGGCCGTCGGTAAGAGGAGCTCGGCTCAGGTAGCGAGCTGAGACACCGAAGGCAGTGACGGAGTTATTCGTGCCACTATGGCGATTTTGGGCAAAGTCAAAGTACACGCCGTAGATCATTGGCTTCTCTGAAGTTGACTTGCCTGCATCGTAGGATAAGCTGACCATAGGCAGTGTAGCTCCCATAATCCGTTTTGTGGAGGTAGCCATAGGATTATAAGTACCAATCGCAATCCGAAATGACTTTTCTGCTGGCAGGAGAACATCCTGTGCATGGGCAATCGAAACTGTCGTCCCCAATGTCAATACCATAGTGATAAGTGTGTTTATTTTCATTTTAAATTTCTTTCTTAATTACTTATTGACCAATACTTCTGCACGGTCAAAGCAAACATGGTTTTCATTATGTATAATATGCTTCTCAGGTTCCTTAATATTACTGCACTCGGCAAATATATTTCTCCCCCCCACGAAAAGACATCTCCCCTCTAGGAATTCCTAGAGGGGAGATGCAGTGTAGAGCAATTATGCTTAGGGATACTGTTGCTGCTCACGGATAATGGCGTTGATTTCCTCAGAAGGAAGCTGCTCAGGATCAATATGAATCTCTGCACCAACGCCTGTGATGTTATCGTCGTTGTCAACCGTATCCACAGCAGCCACTACCAGACCACTGGCAATGGCTCCCGCGGCCAGCCCCACCAGAGCGCCAAGCGCCATACCCGGAGGGCCAAGAACAGCACCGGCGGCAGCTCCGACGGCGGCTCCCCCCGCTGCGCCCAGCACACTGCCCTTGACGGCATCATTTTCAGGATTATCATCAATGCCATGCTGGATACCGTCCAGATGCTCTCGCATCAGACGCTTTCGGGGAGCCATTGTCAGCTCCTCCTCAGTGATTGATACGGTAACAGGCTGACAATCGCCCGGTTCAAGAGTTTGTTTTTGTTCAGGACTCATCATCCATCGCCTCTTTGATCTTGACAACGGTGTCGTGGGTCTTCTCACGGACGGTATCTGCCGCATAATGGGCTTTCTCCCGAACCGCCTCCGCGACATCGTGGAGAAGCTCTTTGGTGCGCTCCGCTAAAGACTCTGCCTCTTCCTTTGCCTCACCCGTAGCTTGCTGGATCTTACCGTCGGCCTGCTTGACAATGCCACGCACTTGGAGCTCAGGACTGTTTATCGCAGCCCCAAGTTTCTGCTGCGCCTTGCCAACAAGCTCATTGGTCTTGCCTTCGATCTTGTCTGTCGTGCCTGCCCCGGCGGCATGATCAATTGCGCCTTCAATCTTATCTTGTGTCGTTTCTTTCATATTTTTTCCTTATTTTTCCAGAGAGTACGCAGCCATGCTACGTTTTAGTGGGAGGATCTGCTGATTTAAGTATAGGTAACGTCTCAGCAAAACGTATCCTCCAAATCTGTGCTTGCTTATCAGGTGTTGTTTCATTGTAGGCAGAATCCTGTGGCATGACTGTGACCAACAGCTTATCTTTAACATAAATTGCAGGTTCTGAAGTTGTCATTTTTATCCATATATCGCGCCTTGCTAGTGTTGAGTCCGCAAGAATCCATGCCAAACGAGCATAAATAATATCTGCACGCACTCTAACATCTTCTTGGCTCCGTCCACGAATGGTGATCAGCTCGGTGCCACCAATTGCTAGTGTTTGTTGAAATGGAGGCGGTAGCTGTGCATGAGCCAACAGGCAGTGGGAAAGTGCTACTCCCACTAAAACATAAGCCGCTATTTGGTTTCTCATTCTGGCATCTCGTATGCAGCGAAAATGAGCACGGTTCCCTCGAATTATTTTGGGAACCAGGGCGGATTTTTGCAATAGGTTAAGTCAGGTTTAGAGAAAAGGAAAAAATGTTCTATGAAAAAGCCAATTGCAGTTGTTGGGGGTATTGTTATGGGGGCGACAGTAGGTGCCGTAGCCATGGTGCTGTCCGCTCCGTGTTCGGGCAAAGCGACCCGGGATGCTCTCAAAGAGCGCTCAGAACGTATCCGGCTACGCTTGAGCCGAAAGGCGAAGCAAGTCGTAAAAGACGTCTCTGTGTAACCGTTGCCGACGGTCAGAGACGAATGGAGCAACGACCTAGGGGTCTTGCTCCTTTTTTGTTTGGTATAACAGAAAAGATCATCTTCTCCTTGGAGATCTAGGAATTCAGAAAGAGCGCGTGCAAAAAGTGCAAGAGAGTACAAAACAGCGAGCCCTTCTCGTGGAAGACGAAGGGATAACCATTCTTCTACTGCGACGAGCGCTAACTGCCGCAGGCTATGACGTGGTGATGGCGGTATCGGATGGGGAACAGGCGGTGGTGGCCGCTCGCGAGCTAAAACCCGATTTTATAATGATGGACATCAACATGCCACGCATGGGTGGAATTGAGGCTGCTCGGCTAATTACGGCAGAGCGTCTTGTTCCCATCATCATGCTGACAGCCTATAGTGATGAGGCTATTGTCAATGAGGCAATAGGAGTAGGGGCATGCGCCTATCTGGTCAAGCCAATCGTGGCCGAGCAAATTGCTCCTGCTGTGCGAACAGCACTGGCACGGTTCCAGGTTATGGAGGAAGCCCTTCGGGACAATACTGACTTGCGAGACACGCTGGAAACACGAAAGCTAGTAGAGCGGGCCAAAGGAATCCTGATCAAGCGCTTACAGCTCTCCGAAGCGGAGGCTTTTCAAAAACTTCAAAAGACAGCACGAGATAAATCTCAGAAATTAAAGCAAGTTGCTTTAGAAATTATTAGCGCAGATACTCTCCTCTCCTGAGCCTTTTTCATGGATGGTTATCCGCCGACAACCGCCGATTGAAACGTTTGTTGTGAATTACGTTTTCTGCGCTTTCGAGGGATTAAAATCCCTCGCTACAAACGCCTTCGGCGCGTCCTCCGGACGGGAAAACCGAAAGCAAAACGGACGAATGAGGCAGGCAAACGCGTTCTCTTATCCGAAGAATCTCCTCTCTTGTCCGAAGGACATCGGCGGAGCCGACCCGCAGCGAGGGATTTTAATCCCTCGTATCAAGCCGTACCAATTCAAACCTCATTATGAATTTTGAAAATTCATAATATTTCTAAAATTACTAAAAATTTTCAAAATTATCCTTGACAGATAAGAAAAACCTGGTAATAATAGTATCGTGTGCACTGAGATCAGGTAAACCTGATCAAAGTTAGCCGCTTCTTAAAATATTGCTTGGCCATGACCGTCAAGCAAACATTGAGGTCAGGATTGCCTCGCTTTGAGATGTTTTTTTTCATCTCAGCGAAGCAATTCTGACTTTTTTGTTTGTGCCACGGAGAAAAATTATGCAAGCAACTCTGACGTATTCGGCTCCTCTGGCCACGCGCCGCCCTTCGACTTCTTCGGCTTTTTCCCTAGAGCGCTCCTCCGCACAGGAGCTCCTGGACCGTAGCCAGACGGGCGATCTGGATGCCCGCCACGCACTGCTAGGGCGCTACCGCTCGGTGATCCATGCAACGGTTAGCCGAATGTCCTCAAACCGTCAGGATGCGGAGGATCTGGACACGGAGGTCTATCTGCATGTGTTTAAAGTCATCAACTCCTGTAAAAATATCCAGACCCTTCCCGCCTGGATCAAGCGCGTCGCTATCAACGAGGTCTATCAAGCCTGGCGTCGCAAGGGCCGCCAGCCGCTTCAGACATCGCTGGATGCTGTCCTGGAATCGTGCGGCGACAGTGTTCTGCGCGGCGACGAGAGTGAGAACCCGGCGACGATTCTCGTGGATCGGACCGAAAAAGCAGAGCGGAGTGAGCGCTTGAAGAAGGCACTGGGCTCTCTGCCCGCCCACCAGCGTATCCTGTGCGAGCTGTACTACGAGCAGCTTCGCTCCTTCGAGGAGATCTCGCAGGAGACGGGAGTCGCGATGGGCACTATTAAATCCAGACTCTTCCGGGCTCGTGAGTCTATGCTGCGGAAAATGGGAGACCTGGCCGTCGCATAGTGCGGCCTAGCAAAGCGAAAGCCTGGCGTAATATTACGCCAGGCTTTCGCTTTACACTGCTTTTAGGTTGCTGTTTAGGCTGCAAACGGGAAACGTAGGCGCACCCGCGCACCCATCGCCGTATTCTCATAGAGAAGCGTGCCTGCAAGATCAAACGTGCCAATACTCTCGATTAGCTCCAGCCCGATATTGGCCGATTTCTGTGGGTCGAAGCCCGGAGGGAAGCCGGGGCCGTCGTTACAGACATCCAGAACCAGGGACGTGCCCTCTTGCTTCAGCGAAATCGTGATCGCTCCTTCACCATGCTTGAGGGCGTTGGAGACGAGCTCATTGACGATGAGAGAGAGAGAAGTGATCTGCTTGACCGTCAGCTCGACATCGTCTGCATCCAGGGCCAGTGTGCGTGGCGCGAGGACGCTTGCCATCGCGGGAATCAGACGCTCCAAGGCTAGGCGTGCGGAAAGACGATCTAGAGATGCTCCGGGGGTGTTTGTCTGAGAGGTAAGCACATCGTGCAGTGTTGCCAAGCCACGGATGTGGCTCGCGAGGCGCTCCAATGACTGAGACGAGCCCGGGACCTTGTCCGTTTGCATCGCATCCACGAGGCCGTTGAGTATCTGTAGGTTATTTTTGATGCGATGCTGACTCTCCCAGATAGACCTCTGGAGCCTCTTGTTCAGATCCTCAATTTCCTGGTTGCGCTCCATCAGGGCTGCCTGGGCCGTGATCCGCTCCCGGCGCTCATAGACTTCCCGCAGCGCACGCTCGACAAGAGGCGGAAGGCGCTCCAGATG
Source organism: Armatimonas sp. (assembly GCA_031387365.1). Classification (GTDB taxonomy): domain Bacteria; phylum Armatimonadota; class Armatimonadia; order Armatimonadales; family Armatimonadaceae; genus Armatimonas. The sequence continues at coordinate 13,654 of JANNDD010000113.1, forward strand.
GTGCTTGAGGATAAAGTCCGTCATCCCGATCCTGAGGCACTCGACGGCATGGTTCTCCCCAAGCGCACCCGACAGCAGGATAAATGGGATGGTAGGATTGCACTCCTGCAAGAGTTGGAACGCTTGCATACCATCAAAGTATCGCAGATGAAAATCAGAGATGACGAGATCGGGCGGCGTCTCGGTAAGTACCTGGAGGTAGTCCGCTTGATTCGTGACTAAAGCGATCTTGCACCGAATCGTGGAGCCATCAAGGCAAGATCGAACAAGCTCCGCATCATTAGAATTATCTTCTAAATGCAACAACTGGTAGGTCATCAGATAACAATCTCAGAGTCGTGGGGTGGCTCGTTGACCTTTGTCCAGAATTTGCTGATGGACTGTAGGGCTTCTGCATACTTGGCAAAATTAATCGGTTTGACCACGTAGGCATTCGCTCCAAGTTCATAGCTTGTTTTTAGATCCGAGTCTTCAGCGGAGCCAGTGAACATAATAATCGGTATATTTTTGAGAACGGGGTCGGCTTTCACTCGTCTTAGTACTTCCAGACCATCCACTTTAGGTAGCTTAATATCAAGCATAATTAAAATTGGATTCCCCGGCTCGCGATTCTCGTGTTTCCCAGAGCCATAGAGAAAATCTAGTGCGTGTTGACCGTCTTTAGCAATGACAATAGCATCGGCGTAGACTTCTTGAGAGAGTGTTTCTAGAGCCAGCTCAAGGTCATTGGGGTTGTCTTCCACAAATAATATTTTTTTCATCGTATTTACACTCCGCCTCCTCCTAAAGCCAAAACTGGGGGAGCCTGATTGATCTTGGTCCAGAACCTGCCGATCATCTTCAGGGCAAAGGCATACTCGCTAAAATCAACGGGTTTGACCACGTAGGCGTTCACCCCCAGTCCGTAGCTGGTGTGCAGATCGGACTCCTCGCCGGAGCCCGTGAACATCACCACGGGAATGTGCTTGAGCACGGGATCGGTTTTCACGCGCCGCAGCACTTCCAAGCCGTCCACACGGGGCAGCTTGAGGTCTAGCATGATTAAGATCGGGTTTCCCGATTCGCGAGCCGCATGCGGGCCGGACTTGTAGAGAAAGTCAAGCGCGTGCTGACCGTCTTTGGCGACGATAATATCCGCGGCATAGGTCTCCATCGCGAGTGCCCCCAGAGCGAGTTCGATGTCATTGGGGTTGTCTTCAACGAGTAAAATTGATTTCATTCTGGTTTTTCCAAACACGTGAGGGGCAGAGAGAAGTAGAACGTCGCACCGTGGCCCGGCTCGCTCTGCGCCCACGTGCGGCCTCCGTGTCGGACAATAATTCGGCGCACTGTCACCAGCCCGATTCCCGTTCCCTCGAAGTCCTCGGTCTCGTGCAGGCGCTGAAAGACCCCAAAGAGCTTCTCCGCGTGCGACATGTCAAAGCCGACCCCGTTGTCGCGGACATAAAACTCCAGCTCGGTTGTGGTCTTGCGGTAGCCGACAGTAACTTCGGAGATTTCTTGTTTACCGGAGTACTTCACCGCATTGTCGAGTAGGTTTCGCCAGACCTGATTGGCAAGCACCGGATCTCCCCACACACTGGGCAGCGGCATGACCGCCCAGTGGATTTTGTGCGAGGGATGCTCGTCGTTGAGCTCCCCGCAGATCCGATCCACAATCTCCTGCATCGGGATCAGGCTATGGCGCAGCTCGGCGCGGCTCATGCGCGAGAACGTCAGCAGATCATCAATGAGCCGCCCCGCGCGCAGCCCCGCCTCTTTAATCAGATTGAGATACCGCTGCCCGGATTCATCTAAAAGTCCCGCAGCCTTCTGCTCCAGCAGATCGGCGAAACCGACCATGTGTCGCAGGGGAGCCCGCAGGTCGTGCGAGACGGTGTAGGAGAACGCCTCCAGCTCGTTGTTGGCCATCTGAAGGTGCTCATTGGCCTGCTGAAGACTCGCCGTTCGATCCCCCACCCGCACCTCAAGCTCCGTGTTGGCCAGGCGCATCACCGACTCGCCCCGGAACCTCTCGCGCAGCATGAGATAGGCGAGAATAAACGTCGCCACGAGAGCCGCACACGCAATGCCCGCCGCTCCGAAGATCGTGAGGCGGGTCTGACGCTCAAAAGATTTCGCCTCCCTGTGGCGCACGAGCGAGAGGCGGCTCTCTTCCCGCTCCATATCACTCAGGCAGGCTAGAAGCGCCGTGGTGTAGTTCTTCGAGGAGAGCGCCCGCATCGTGAAAGCCCGCGACTTATCCGCCTTCCAGAGCTCACCCAGCTTCTGCTTACGACTCACGGCCTCCGCCACCACCCGAACCTCGTCCTCGACGATCACGCGCAGTTTTTTGATGTTTCCCAGTTGCAGCGCATTATCTTTCACCAGCGTACTGAGGTTATCAATGTCGGCTTTCATCGCCTTCTGGGCAACTTCCATAGTCTGGATATTAGAGACATCGTCCAGCAGCACATAGCCCCGGCCAGCGGAGATAGACTTCTCAAACTGAATCTGCGTGTCGCGCAGTTTGACACGCACTTCCCAGCTATGAGCAATCAGCTCCTGCGCCTCGGTCAAACCCTGCGTCGAGCGGTTAGCCAAATAGGCATCCCCAATGAGTACGCCAAAAAAAAGGCTGAAGACGACTGCCATCCGCCAGACGTAGTATTTCATCTGTATTTGCATATTATCTCTGTGCTTGCATATTATCTCTGTGCTTGCATATTATCTCAATCTCATAGGTAAAAAATGGGAACCTGGTTCCTTATCCTGCATATGACTTTCATTGAAGAACCAAGAAATACTAAAAAAAGGATTTAACAAGATGAAAAAGCTTCCGACACTAGCTCTAGCCCTCGTCAGCCTGATACTAGCAACAACAGGTATGAGTTTTGCGCAGACAAAACGTCAAAAAGATAAAAATGACATGCGAAACCTTGGAATAGGCTTGGGCGCTCTTGCAATCCATAAAACGCTCAAAGGTGACCCGAAGACGGGTCTCGCCCTAGGAGCAGGAGCAGCCTATGCTGCGAAGAAGTATGACGATCAGCGAAAGTCACAGAAAACATCGCGCAGTTATCGCTACAGTCATGGTAAAAAAATTGGCTACTGGGTGATGCGTGGGCAAAAGCGTCTTTACTATGTCCGCTATCACAATAGATAACTATTTAGCAAGAACAAGAACGTTAGAGGGAATTAAAATGAAACAAAAAAACTTACTGGTAGCCGGATTAATCTTACTTTTAGTAGGAACTGCACATGCAGAGAGGGTCGTAGGCCTGGGCGGCGAGACACTTTTCGTCCTGAAGGCGGATCGTGACCTCGATAAAACGGATCAGCAGCGCTCCGATGATGTCTATGATCGCATTCGCAACATCCTCAATAACCCGAAGTTCAAAGCGAGCGATATTCAGTGCAAGCCTCTGGGAGACTATGGCTACAAGATCGTCGCAAACGGCCATCTCATCGTCCCCATTGGCGCACAGGAAGCGGAAGCACACGGCTCCACAACCCAAGCACTCGCCGAAGAGTGGACCAAGCATCTCCGGGAGGTCATGCCAAAGCTACGCGCTCGGCCCGATCTCTTTAGACAGAAAAATAAATATGTCAATAAAACCAATAAAACAAAACCAGTAAAACGCTAAAAAGAAGAAAATCAATGCACAAGAACATGCGGGATATGGAGCAGTACAACGATGATAAATTCGTTGTCAAGTGCGTCTACAAAGGAGAGCAAAGTGAAGCGATCTTACTCTTTCTTAAACCTGGTCAAGAGATGCCTTCACACACACATAAGCGCTTTGAGGTTGTGCTCTTGCCACAAAAAGGCCATGGTCTTTTGACAGTTAATGGAAATAAAGTAGTGGATCTCGTGGAGGACACACTCTACTACGAGCCTTCAGGCTGCACATTCCTGATTAAAAACACAGGAGATGAGCCCCTTCAGGTACTGATTACACTGATCCGTGTCGAGCAAAGTAGCCCCGTTGTACCTACTGAGCTAATAGAGGGTGGTGAGCATCTTTATTCAACAAATCTCCCTCCCCTTTCTAGTATTAACCTAGAGTACCAACAGGTATCTAATATTTACTAAGAAATGATCCCAGAAGAAAAAATAAAATGAACAAAATGAATTTCCGAACGCAAAAAACCCTTTTGGGTATGAGTGCAGTTTGCTTAGGAGCAATAGTGGCTGCCCCTCAGGCACAAGCCCAGCTTGAAAATATTTTGAAGGGTGCAGGGATTGTCTTTGTGGTGGATCGCTTCGGGGGAGAGATCAATAAGGCGATCAATAAGCTGACAGGCGATCCGAGCGGCGAGGCAGGTAGTAAGACGAAAGTTGTTCCGATTCTCTCCGTGGGACAGGGAATCAATGCGGGGGCCGCGCAGGTATCTGGGCCACGACGGGCTGTGGATAGTGTCCAGGCAGTCGCGCAGCTCGAAGGCAATGTGCGCCTTGGTGCATCCCTGCGGATCAAGGGGCTAATTCCCATCTCCACTCGGGATGTGAAGAATAGCTCCAAGCTAGCCCGTGTCTATGGTGTGGGAATCACCGGCCTGATAGACACCAAGCTCTAAAAAAGAGCGCACGAAAAAAGGAAAACGAAAATGAGTATCAGACTGGTGCAAATCATCAACCAAACAGAATCCGAGGGGGCGTTCACAAATTTGGAGACAGCAGCGGATGATGTGATTATCAACGCCATTGGATCTACCAATACGCCAGGACAATATGGGAAGGGTTGCAATATCCCCGACTGTGGTGCAGGAAAGTGGTGGGATAGCCACCGAATGACATTAACGCTAGATAAGGCCACTCTTAGCTTATGGAAAGAAGGAAACACGGTCTATTACCGCTCAGATCAAACGGTCTATCCCGGTTTAGGTTGTGGAAATTTTCTTTGGCAAGACAATGGTTTGCCTGTCACTCTTAATGTTTCCTCTGACAGTCTTCCTATAATGACAAATCCGTAATCAAAGTTTAGAACATTTAGAACATAAGGAAAAAATACCATGAGTAATCTACTTTGGACAGTGATCACAGTACTCTTTGCATTCTGGCTATTTGGTCAGGTGATGAGCTTCGGAGGACCACTTATCCACATCGTCCTAGGGGTTGCAGTAATCCTGATGATTTTCAACCTACTCACCAAGGGCAAGGCAACTCTATGAAACGGCAATTCGCTATTTTAGCTCTCGCACTGACAGGGATCCCGGCCCTGTCAGCGATTACGGGCTGCACGACAGTGCAACCTTCTGATCCGCCCGCTCCAACTCACACCACTGTCTTTGTGCCAGGCCAACCAGCACCGCCCCGGGTTATCGTCGTTCCTGGTGCTCCCGGTGCCCCCGGGAAGCCAGGCGCTCCGGGAGCCCCTGGTTCACCCGGCCAGCCGGGAGCGCCTGGCTCACCCGGCCAGCCTGGACAAACGGGACAAACAGGCGAGCCCGGTACACCTGAAAAACCCGGCTCAACCGGAGGAGGGTAATAGAGTGGAATATCTCATTTTTTGGATCATTGTGGGGATCGTGGCAGGTGTACTCGCCAAAATGGTGGTTCCCGGTGAGGGGCCAGGCGGCATTCTGGGCGATCTGCTCGTCGGTGTACTCGGTGCTTTCCTGGGGGGCTGGCTGTTTAAGACCTTTCTTGGCCATAGCTACAGCGGATGGGGTGGAAGCACCGCGGTCGCCTTTGTGGGAGCCGTTGTTTTGTTGATCATTCTGCGCGCCGTCTCTCATAAACGGCGCTAATCAAGAAAGAAGCTAGAAAAATGAGCGAAATACATTTAGATCCCGTTTCAAGCGTAGCTGTCCGGATACGATTTTCGGGTAGCCCCGCAGCGGATAACTACCACCTCACCCTAAAGGAAGGGGCACGATTCGCTTCCGACTGGGAGGCTTATCTCAAGGGGAGTGGAATTATCGGCGGCGCATACACTATTGAGGAAGCGGATCACTCCGTCATTATCTCACTAAATTTCAGCCTGATTGCTTATATTGAAAACGGAAAGATATATTAAGTCAATATTTATTGAGTCTTTTGATTCATTAGCACTAAAAACAGACTTATCATTACAGGCAAAGGCTGCCTAGTAGTAAAATTAATAACGATGATACAAACTGGAGGTAAACATACCCCAGTTTTTACAAGAGAAGAAAATGAAATCTCAAGAACGTGCACTTCGCATTACAGCGGCCCTTACGCTTGCAGGGCTCATAGCAAGTCAGATTCCCATGCGCGGTCAAACTGCTCTTGGTTCTGAAAATCCACCTACCAGCGCTATTCAACCTTCTGATGGTTATCTGAGTGGTAGTGTTGATAACAGCGGAAATTTCCTGGGCATTAAGGGAATAACGAACCGCAATACTATCTCAGGAATCGCTCTTGGCCTGATTGGGCTAGGTACCTATAGTACAATAGCCGATAGACATGCAAAAAAAACAGTAGTCTTACCCTCAAAAATCCCAAATGCGAATAATAAACCAATCTATGATGTACTCAAAAGCATGCCTGCTGATTTTTCAGAAATAGTTAAGCTCGTTGAAATAGGTGAACAAGTTAATTTTCTACGCGAAGATAATCCCTATACGTTTTTTGCACCGACGAATGCGGGACTGATATCGCTCGGTACAGCACGGCTTAATCAGCTACAAGACCCTGCTCATAAAGCAGCATTGGTTGAGCTGATCAAACATCACACCCTCGCGGGTCGCTATAAAGTCAGTGAGCTGCTTGCTCTCAAAGAGGGCACGGCCCTAGAGACTCTCTCAGGCGAGAAAGTCATCATTGGAAACAAAAATGGCATCCTCACTCTGAACAATATTCCTATCGTCCAAAACGATATTGCCGCTAGCAATGGCTGGATCCATCCTCTTGAGTCCCCTCTCGACTCAGATTAAAGCCCCTCTACTATTCCGATATATCCTCTGTGAAAACGCCAGCCTTAGAGCTGGCGTCTTTATTTATTTATACAGTACTAAAATCTAAAATAATTGTTTAAATCTTAAATCTTATCTGGAACCTCAAGAATGCAGACATCATATGAATACCAACAGACTGAGATGCATGCAAAATGCATACCCTAAAACTAGGAATGAACTTTCTGCCAGCTCAAAACGGAGCGAAAAAATAATCTTGAAAAATAACAGGCAGTGACGACCTGTTTGAAAGTAGATAAACCATGATTTTTCGTAATTTGAATCTCAATCGAGTATTCCCAAGTGTTTTAGCCATAGGATCTATCCTGGGAGCAACAACAGCCCAGGCCCAGGTCACATCGGGGAACATTACCACGCCCGCTGCGCTTGCAGGTGCCTTTATAGGTGGACCGGGGGCAGGAAATGTGACAGTAAATGGTGGGCTGGGATTGCTTGCCGCGACACCTTTCGCATTGCCCGCCTTTGGTACCCCTATAGCAATTCAGTTCACTGCTACCAACGACCTCTTCCAGTTCAATAACCTGCCCGGGTCGGGATCAGGGATCGTGACGGGACTGAACACAACGGTGAACTTTGTCGTTAGTCCAGGCGCTGTGGCTATCGGCCCACTGAACTTCGCCACGGAGTACAGCTACAACGCGGATGAAACCATTGTGGGACTCGACGGCACGCGTGTCACCTTTAACCCATCGACAGCACAGACGTTTTCGTTCGGAGGCTCTCTGTATCAGGTGAATATCGGCGCCACACAGGCTGCCAGCCAGGGAACCCCATCGTCGTTGTCCAACAACTCGATCGGGGGAACCATTACCAACCTGACTCAAAACGTCGCACCGGAGCCGGGCACCCTCGCCTTTATCGCCGTAGGGGGCACCCTCGTCTTAGTGCGTCGCCGCAAGCACTAGAACACGCGTCACAACGAAAATCACGCACCCTGGGCTGGCTTATAGGCTGGCCCAGATGGGATACGGAAAGAGTAAAACAATGAAAATCGCGATTGATCTGGAAGGGACTCTGATCGCAGAGTGTGGCGAGTTCCCCTGTGAGCGCACCAATGAGCTGGCACGGTGCTTCTTGCTCTGTGGGCTGCGCCTCCAAGCGCGCAAGATGCTACGAGAGTTGGCACGTGCCGGACACATTCTCACTCTCTACACCAGTGGAAAACATAGCGCCGCCACTCTGAGGCTCTGGTGCCTTGCTGCGGGGCTTCCGATTCATCACATCATCACGCTCGCGGATTATAAACAAGACGCTCGCCACAACAAAGGAACCCGTGTCAGTTGGCCCCCCGTGAGCGGGCAGGATCTGATCCTCGACGACGAGACACGGCATATCGAGACCGCAAGGCGAAACGGTGTGATGGCCCTTCAAATCACCAACCACAGCCTCAACTGGACAACCTGTATCCAGAAAACTTGTCTAGGTTCCGACGGCGTTCGGGTTGCGAATACAGAACAAAAATTACTCACACAAAGCTAAATCAAGGAAGAAATAGAATGAAATGTATCAAAAAATACCCGGAAAGGATTCCATACTTGCCCTGATACTATTGATATCTGGAATATCTAATGCAAACGCAGATCCCATTACCTTGGGGCAAGCAGCCAGCTTTGGCGTTCTCGCGGGCTCGACGGTAACCAATACGGGTCCCTCCCTTGTTTTTGGGAACGTCGGTGTCAGCCCAGGAACTGCGATCACGGGTTTTCTACCGGGGCTCCTCAGTGGCGGAGTATTCCACCTAAATGATGCCGTCGCCGTGCAGGCGCAGCTTGACCTGACGACGGCCTACAATGTGATTGCGAACGAGGCATCTACCCAGGATCTAACCGGTCAGGATCTGGGAAATCGTACCCTGCTGCCTGGCGTTTACCATTTTAATTCGTCCGCGCAGTTAACAGGCGCACTCATTCTTGATGCCCTGGGCGACCCCAATGCACGCTTCGATTTCCAGATAGGCAGCTCGCTCACAACCGCCTCCTCCTCAAGCGTTAGCATGATCAATAGCGGGGGTACAGGCAACGTGTACTGGCAAGTCGGCAGCTCGGCAACACTGGGCACGAGTAGCACGTTTGCGGGCAATATTCTCGCCCTGACAAGTATCACCCTAACCACGGGCGCAACAAACCCTGGCGGCAGAGCTCTGGCGCGCAACGGTGCGGTCACACTGGACACCAATATCCTTGGTGCCAGTACCGCTCCGGAGCCTCCCAGTTCCCTGCTGTTCTGCCTTGGACTGCTACTCATCTACCCCTTTCTACCGCGCCGCCGTGCCTCACTTCAAAAAATCGAAATCGAAAGGGAACCAAGAGGTTTATCTCCGCATACGAGTGCTTGTTAGCAGATCAGATACGGGGAAAGTTAAGGTTTCTTATGTTATTTAGACGATTCACAAAAGTTATTTTTTTGGCAACCATGGGAAACCTTTTCTTTAAGATCGCAACTGAAATCACACTCGCAACTGAAATCACACAATATAAGAGCTTTTTCACAAATGTTTTGCCGCCCAATGAAATTGGGCGTCTGTAATGGCGCAAGCGCCGCAAAGCCCGTTCCGGGCTGGAGTCATTTGTAGCCCGGAACAGGCTTTGCAGCCGAAGGCTACCCCGTATATCTTCTAATAAAAACAAGGAAAGCCGAACCATATGAAACCAAACTCAGATATTTCTTCTTTGCACCGTGTGGCAATGATCGGAAATCATACACCACGCCAGTGCGGGATAGGAACTTTTACCGCTGACTTAATGGAAGCGGTCTCTCAGCGTTTTCCTGCGACGGACTGCTTCACAATCGCGATGAACGACCGGGAGGAGGGTTACGACTATCCTCCCTCGGTGCGCTACGAGATTCAGGCCGATGAGCTGCTGTCCTACCAGCGTGCCGCCGACTTTTTAAACGCCAGTAACGTGGATGTCGTCTGCCTTCAGCACGAGTACGGTATCTTCGGCGGTAGTGCGGGAAGCCTTATACTGACCCTGCTGCGCAAGCTACAGCTGCCTCTCGTCACTACCCTACACACCATCCTGCTCAATCCCAACGCGGAGCAGTGCGAGGTGATGGCCAAGCTGACTCGGCTCTCCGATCGGCTTGTGGTGATGAGTCAGCGGGGCGCACAGTTTCTCCAGGATGTCCACGGGGTAGATGCGGCCAAGATTGATATTATCCACCACGGGATTCCCCAGGTACCCACGGTAGACGCAGAGCATTATAAAGAGCAGTTCCAGCTTACGGGCAAATTCGTTCTGCTCACCTTTGGGCTACTCTCACCGGACAAGGGAATTGAAAATGTTATTGAGGCGCTACCCGCCATTCTCGAACAGTTCCCTGAGGTAGTCTATGTCGTGCTGGGGGCAACCCATCCGCATATTTTGAAACAGCACGGTGAAGCGTATCGCCAGAGCCTGGAAGTGTTGGCGGATCGGCTCGGAGTGCGTCAGAATGTCCACTTCCACAATCGCTTTGTCCCCATTGAGGAGCTCACACAGTACCTACGAGCAGCGGATATCTACATCACGCCTTATCTAAAACCCGAGCAGATCACGTCGGGGACCTTGGCCTATGCCGTCGGCTCTGGTAAGGCGGTGATCTCGACTCCCTACTACTACGCCGAGGAGCTGCTGGCCCAGGATCGAGGCATCCTGGTTCCCTGGCGCGACCCGCAGGCGATTGCACGTGAAGTTATCGCGCTCCTCGCGGAGCCGAAAAAGCGTGCCGCACTCCAGCAGCGAGCCGCTGGGTATGGACAGGAAATGGCTTGGCCAGCCGTTGCGACGCGGTACTGGGAGTCCTTTGAGCGCGCCCGCACTGAAAAACAAATTCTCACGCAGAAGAGAGCCGACACAAAAGTGTCGGCAGCTCTGTATGCAAACTTGCCCGTGCTCAACCTGGATCATCTGAGGCTCATGACCGATGACACCGGCCTGATCCAGCACGCAACCTACAATGTCCCGAATGCCGATGAAGGCTACTGTCTAGATGACAATGTGCGTGCCTTGATTCTGATGGCACACTTGGAGGCAAGAGAGAAAACCTGTGAGGTCGTGCTCATCACGCGCTACCTTGCCTTTGTCAACCATGCTTTCAACGCGCAGACCGGGCGCTTCCGTAACTTCCTCGCGTATAACCGGCACTGGTTAGAGGAGCAAGGCTCGGAGGATAGCCATGGACGAGCACTTTGGTCACTGGGGACGGTGCTAGGGCGCTTGGGCAATCCGGGCTGGCGGGGCCTTGCAGGGAAGCTTTTTCATGCGGCCTTGCCCGTGGTGGCAGATTTCACCAGCCCCCGCGCCTGGGCCTACACGCTTCTGGGGCTCGATGAGGCGCTTCAGGGTTCCCGTTGCTGCGACTCCATTACGGCACTGCGGGACTTGCTTGCCCACAGATTACTCAGGCAGTTTAAGGGCAATACCTCGGCAGACTGGCCCTGGCTTGAGGAGAGCCTCACCTACGCGAATGCCCGTCTACCACAGGCACTGCTTATCTCAGGACGGCGGATGAAATGTGAGGAAATGCTGCAAGTGGGGCTGACGTCCCTGGAATGGCTTTCCTGGATCCAGCAGTCAAACGACGGTTGTTTTTCTCCTATTGGCTCAGACGGTTTCTATCCCCATGGAGGGATTCCCGCCCTGTTTGACCAGCAGCCTATCGAAGCGTGCGGCATGATCTCCGCCTGCCGTACTGCCTTTGAGATTACGGGCGAAGCGCAGTGGATTCAGGAGGCCCGAAAAGCCTTTGGCTGGTTTATTGGGGTTAATGTGCTTCAGCACCCACTCTATGATCCTCACACAGGAGGATGTGCCGATGGCCTTCACCCTGACCGGCACAATGAAAACCAGGGAGCGGAGTCCACGCTCTCCTTCCTGCAATCGCTAGTGGAGATGCGCTTCACCGAGCGAGTTCCAGAAACAGTCCTGTCCCCTTGGCATCTGATGCCAAGGAATTTCGTCGCGCAAAAGTTCTAACAAAAAATATAGGAAACTAAAGTGAATACAAATTCAAAAATAACCGCTCAGCTCGGGCTGAGTATCATGACACTTTTACTGCTAATCCTGCCTACTGCGGGGAAGCAGAGTAAAAAAATCAGCACCGCAGTCACGATGCCTCAGCACTGCATGATGATGAAGCAACTGCAACTTAAGCTGGATGCAACCACGAAAGCGCAGGATCTCAGGCTCAAAAATCTTATGTCCCCTATGGACGATGCTTTTGGAGATCAAAAAGTAAGAATCATGTCCGAAGTTATCAAAGAGCTGGTCATGCAACGCAACGAGCGTCAAGAAATGAGGGACAACATGCAGTCACACAGGATGGGGCACATGATGGAGCACATGCAACAAGGCGGAAAAATGACGATGAAGCAGTGCCCTATGATGGTGGCAAGAGTAGGGCTGGTAAGCAAGTGAACCCTCTCATCGCCGAAATACTGGACGAAGTCGAGATACTGCCTGACACGCTGCCTGTCAATTATGATGAAGTGATTGTGGCAAGCTTTCGCAATCACACCGTCGCGGAAGCCGCCGTCCGTCGCCTGAGCAAGGGCGGCCTTCCTGTCACGCAGATATCCATCATTGGCCGTAACTTCGAGACCCATGAGGATATTCAGGGCTTTTACCGCCCGGCAGATGCAGCGTTAGAGGGAGCAGGGCAGGGCGCTTGGTACGGTGGTCTCTTCGGTCTGATACTGGGGGCATTCGGCTTCTTCGTGCTCCCTCTCGTGGGGGGGATAGTCATCATGGGGCCGCTCGCGGGCTTGGTTGCAGGAGCCATTGGTGGCGCAGGAGTCGGAGCACTCGTCACCGGCTTGGTCGCGCTGGGAATTCCGCACGACCATGCGCTTAAGTACGAAAAGCGCCTTCAAGCGGGTGAGTTTCTGGTCGTGGTTCACGGAACAGGGGAAGAGAAAGCCCGGGCGCACGAGCTTCTCCACGAAACTTTGCCTGTAGATATTCAGAAACATCCTGTCGCAACAGATGCCCCCGGACCCAGTTTACTGGCCTGAAATTTGGCAAACAATGGCGTTCAACTCCAAGCGCAATAGCTTCCCCACAAATAGCGCACGCTTTCGAGACGTGAAATTTTAACCCGTGAGACGCGCTGCAGCCACACTCCTGCTGATGTTTCTGTTTCTAGCGAGCAGCTTTGCGCAGCTTCCGGTGACACGAACTGAGTGCGCGACAGATACTCAAGGTTTTCTCTTCACCTACGACCGCACAGCGCGTATCGAGGTCGGCTATGGCCTGGAAGAAAAAATCCCGGACGCGCTGGCATCCCGAGTTCTCCGCGAGACCGTATCAACACCAATCACACCGACTCTCAGTGTGCTCCAGATCGTCTTGCTCTGTTTCGGGGGGATTACCGTACTCTTCCTCGCGATCCGCTACCCCGTGTATGCGTTCGACCTCTTCGCCCTTCTCTCCCGAGGCGGCGGCAAGTCCGGCGGTGGTGGCGCTTCATGACGCTGGTAAAGACAGCTAAACTATGGACAACTATTTAGATTCTGAGGCGCTCGGCCTCCTAGATGCGTACTGGCGAGCCGCGAACTATCTCTCGGTCGGGCAGATCTACCTCTACGACAATCCCCTGCTCAAGCGCCCACTCATCCCGAGCGACATCAAGCGCAGACTGCTGGGTCACTGGGGCACGACACCGGGGCAGAACTTTATCTACGCCCACCTCAACCGGGTCATCAACAAAGATGATCTCAACATGATCTATGTCTCTGGCCCCGGACACGGCGGGCCTGCGGTCGTGGCCAATACGTATCTGGAGGGCACCTACAGCGAGGTCTATCCAAACATCAGCCAAGACGAAGACGGGCTGCGCAAGCTCTTTCGGCAGTTCTCGTTTCCGGGGGGCATTCCCAGCCATGTCTCGCCGGAGACACCCGGCTCGATCCATGAGGGCGGCGAGCTGGGCTACTCGCTCAGCCACTCGTTTGGGGCGGTGTTTGACAACCCCGAGCTGATTGTCGCGTGCGTTATCGGCGATGGCGAGGCCGAGACCGGGCCGCTCGCAACGGCATGGCACTCCAATAAGTTCCTCAGCCCGGCGACCGATGGCGCGGTGCTGCCGATCTTGCATCTCAACGGCTATAAGATTGCCAACCCCACGGTTCTGGCCCGCATCCCGCGCGACGAGCTCGACCAGCTCTTTCGCGGCTACGGCTGGTCGCCGCTCTATGTGGAGGGCCATGAGCCTGAACACATGCACCCCGCGATGGCCGCCGCGCTAGACACGGCCCTGGCGCAGATTAAGCAAATCCAGCAAGGCGCCCGAAGCGGCAATGGTGCATTTGAGCGTCCCCGCTGGCCGATGATCGTTCTTATCTCCCCCAAGGGTTGGACGGGGCCAAAAGTTGTGGAGGGCGTGGCGATTGAGGGGACGTTTCGTGCCCATCAAGTTCCCCTCACCGATCCCGCCCGCAACTCGGAGCACCTCGCGCTCCTAGAAACCTGGCTCAAAAGCTACCGCCCCGACGAGCTCTTCGATGCATCGGGCCGCCTCAAGCCGGAGCTGGCCGCGCTCGCGCCGACAGGCGAGCTACGGATGGGGGCTAGTCCCCACGCCAACGGTGGCAAGCTCCTCAAAGAACTCAATCTGCCCAACTACCGCGACTACGCCGAGGCCGTTTCCACCCCCGGCATCCGTGGAATCGGGGACACGCGCGTACTCGGGCCGTTTCTGCGCGATGTTGCCAGGCTCAACCAAGCACAGCGTAACTTCCGAGTCTTTGGCCCAGATGAGACGCTCTCCAACGGTCTTGGGGCGCTACTCGAAGCGACCCCGCGCCAGTGGGATGCGACGATCATTCCCGGCGATGTGGGCCTGGCCCCCGAGGGGCGCGTGCTCGACTCCATGCTCAGCGAGCACCAGTGCGAGGGCTGGCTGGAGGGGTACTTACTCACCGGGCGGCACGGGCTCTTCAACTGCTACGAGGCCTTTATCCATATTATTGACTCGATGTTTAATCAGCACGCCAAGTGGCTGAAAGTGACTTCGCACCTGCCCTGGCGCGCCCCGATTGCATCGCTAAACTATCTGCTCTCGTCGCATGTCTGGCGGCAGGATCACAATGGCTTTACGCACCAAGACCCTGGATTTCTCGATGTCGTTCTCAATAAAAAAGCCGAGGTCGTGCGGGTCTATCTGCCGCCGGATGCCAACTGCCTGCTCTCGGTGATGGACCACTGCCTGCGGAGCCGTCACTATGTCAATGTGGTGGTCGCGGGCAAGCACCCGTCGCCGCAGTGGCTCGCAATGGACGCCGCCGAGAAGCACTGCACGGAGGGAATCGGTATCTGGCAGTGGGCTAGCAACGACCAAAATAGCGAACCCGATGTGGTGATGGCTTGCTGCGGCGATGTGCCGACCCTGGAGACGCTCGCCGCAGTGGCTCTTATGCGTGAGCACCTACCAAGCCTAAAGATTCGTGTGGTCAATATCGTAGACCTGATGCGGCTCCAGCCCCAGCGCGAGCACCCCCACGGCCTCTCCGACACGGACTTTGATGCGCTCTTCACTAAAGACAAGCCCATTATCTTTGCCTTCCACGGCTATCCCTGGCTGATCCACCGGCTTACCTACCGCCGCACCAACCACGATAACCTTCATGTCCGCGGCTACAAAGAAGAGGGGACGATCACCACCGCATTTGACATGACGGTGCTCAACGACATGGATCGCTTCCATCTTGCGATGGACACGATTGACCGTCTGCCCCAGACCGGCGAGGCAGGCACAACGCTCAAGGAGCTACTTATTGGCAAGCTGCTCGCCCATAAAAAATACATCTACCAGTTCGGCGAGGACATGCCCGAGATTCGCAACTGGCAGTGGAACTTCCCGCAGTGAATATCCTGGCGCTCAATGTCGGCAGCTCTAGCCTGAAGTACACACTCTTTGCCATGCCCACCGAAGCCGTCTTGGTTGAGGGACACGAGGAGAGCTTGGGGCCACAGGCCACAGAGGAGGTCTTTGCGCACTGCCAAGCGCTGGGCGTAGATGCCATCGGCCATCGGGTGGTGCACGGTGGCCCACGCTTTGTCGCCCCGACACGCGTCACTAAGGGTGTTCTGGACGGCCTGAGAAATCTCAGTGCGCTCGATCCCTTGCACAACCCCACGGAAGTCGCGGTGATGGAACTGGGAATGCACCTCCTGCCCAGCATCCCCACGGTTGCGGTCTTTGACACGGCGTTTCACCAGAGCCTGCCGCCTGTGGCCGCTTGCTATGCGCTCCCCCATGCGCTCTCGGAGCGGCTGGCGCTTCGGCGCTATGGGTTTCATGGGACCTCGTATCAGTACGTCTCACAGCGACTCTTATCGTGTCTCGGGCGCGAGGCGACTGGCACAAAGCTAGTGATCTGTCATCTCGGCAATGGAGCAAGTGTCTGCGCGCTACTAGACGGCAAGAGCGTGGACACGAGCATGGGCTTCACCCCGCTGGAGGGCCTGATCATGGGCACGCGCTGCGGCGACATAGACGCCGGGCTCTTGCTGTATCTGCTGCGAACCCAAGCAATAACGCCCGCTCAGCTCGACACACTGCTCAACCAGCAGAGTGGCCTGAAGGGGCTCGGGGACCACGGCGGTGATGTACGCTTGCTGGAGTGCGCCACCGCAATCGGTGACCCGCGGGCGGAGCTGGCCCTCGCCGCCTTTGCCTACCGGGTGCGCAAGTACATCGGGGCCTACGCAGCCGCGCTGGGCGGTGTGGATGCCCTGGCCTTCACGGGGGGAATCGGGGAGCACTCCGCCGCGATGCGCACCCGAATCTGCGACGGCCTAGCGTTCCTGGGAATTACCCTCGACCCCGAACGCAACGCCGCCGCACCCGCCACTGAGACACTGCTCAGCCCGGACTCTAGCCCGACACCCGTCTGGAAGATCCCCACTGACGAGCAGCGTCAGCTCGCCCGCGAGGTCTTCACGCTCCTCAAAGAAAATCCGTAACTCTCACGTAACTCTCATGGAAAAAGTAATCTCCCTTCCCATTTCCCCGCCAGCCCCCCACCCGATGTGGTCCAGCTCGAAACGAAGAGCCGCCCACCGCCTGCCAAGGCGGCGCTCTCGACCGCGCAGTCTAACCTACGATGTGACGATAGCGCTCCGTAGTATGGAGCACCCACTCAAGCCCGACATGACCGCCAGCGTGACAATCCAGACAGGCACCCGCTCGCAAGAGCACGTCCCCCTTTGGCATCTATCCCGCCGGAACGGCCGCCGCGATGCACCCGAT
>JANNDD010000661.1:0-1960 GCA_031387365.1 Armatimonas sp.
ATTTTTACCCCAGCGCCGCACGCGCCGCCGCCAGCGCGTCATCGAGCTTGCTGGCATCGCGGCCTCCGGCCTGCGCGAAGTCCGGGCGACCACCGCCACCGCCGCCGGATGCTTGGGCCGCCGCTTTGACGAGGTTGCCGCAGTGAACGCCCTTCGCGACCGCGTCTTTGGTGGCTTTCGCAACAAAGACCAGCTTCTCGCCGGAGACTGCACCGAGCACGACCACGCCCGCCCCGATACGCCCGACCAGCTCATCGGCCAGCTTGCTCACGTCGTCGGTTTCAACAGCGGCGACAATGACTTTGTAGCCGTCTTTCTCGGTTGCTTCGGAGAGCAGCGTGTCGGCGAGTGAGCCTGTCGCGGCGGACTTGAGGGATTTCAGCTCGTGCTGGAGTTCTTTGACGTGCGCTTGCAGGCGCTCAATGGCCTCGGGGACAGCCTCGGGCTTGGCGGAGAGCAGGCTCCCAGCGGCCTTGAGTGTGTTGTCGCGCCCGGTTAGGTACTCGTAAGCTCCGCGTCCGGTCAGTGCTTCGATACGCCGCACACCCGCCGCTGCACTGCCCTCGCTGACGATGCGAAATAACCCAATGTCCTCGGCACTGGCCACATGGATTCCGCCGCAGAGCTCAATGGAGTAGTCGCTGCCAATCGAGACCATGCGCACGACATCGCCGTATTTCTCGCCAAAGAGCATCATCGCCCCATGCTTTCGGGCTTCCTCCTGGCTCGTCTCGATAATCTCCACGCGCAGGCGGCGACGGATCGCCCGGTTGACCTCCACCTCGATGCTCACCAGCTCGTCATCTGTCAGAGCCGTATTATGCGAGAAGTCAAAGCGCAACCGATCCGGGGCGACCAGCGAGCCTTTCTGCGCCACATGAGTTCCCAGCTGGGAGCGCAGGGCTTTGTGCAACAGGTGGGTAGCAGTGTGGTTGCGCCGAATATCAAAGCGCTCGGCACTCACCTTCGCCGTGACGTCGGCATGGAGCGGCATTGTCCCCTGTGTCACTTTCCCATGGTGGAACCAGATGCCATCGCGCTTGTGCGTACCTGTCACCTCAAAAAGCGACGAGTACACAACACCCGCACCGCGCTCCTGATCGAAGTCAATCGTCCCCGTGTCCCCGACCTGTCCCCCACTCTCGGCGTAGAACGGGGACTCGGCTAGAATCAGCTCCGCCTCCTCGCCCTCGGCAAGCTCCTGAAGTGGCTTGCCGTTCTGGAGAATCCCAACAACCTGCGTCTCGGTGCGCACCTGGTCATACCCGACGAACTTCGTGTGCGGCAGGGAGCGAAGAAGCTCTTTAGTGCTCTCATCAGTCACGACCCAGGTAACCACATCATCATTCTTGGATTTCTCGGAGTGCTCTTTTTGCGCCGTCTCGTAGCTCTCGCGATCCACGGTAATGCCACGCTCCAGCGCCACTTCCGCCGTCACTTCAAAGGGCAGGCCGTAGGTGTGGTAGAGAAAGTGCGCCTCAGCACCATCCAGAGTGCCTTTCACCAGCGCGTCTTCTAGGCGAGCGAGGCCATTTTTGAGCGTGTTGCGAAAGCTGGTTTCCTCCAGCTTGACAGCCTCCAGAATCGCCTCTTGCCGGTCTACCAGCTCGGGGTAGTAGTCTTTCATGTTCTGCACCACGCCCGGAACGGCGCGATCCATGAAGGTCTCGTTCTCAAAGCCTAGATGTCGAATCCCCGCCACAATCGCGCGGCGCATCAGGCGGCGCAGAATATAGCCTTTATCGCTTGAGCCAGGCGTGACGCCATCACAGAGGATGAAAGTGGTGGCGCGGACGTGGTCGGCGATTCTTCGGAAGGCGATATCGGTGGGAGAATCGGGCGTGGACGTGTAGCTCTTGCCTGAGAGCTGCTCCATCACGGCGATCACGGGGCGCAGCAGATCGGTCTCAAACGGCCCGGCTAGATTGTTGATCGCCGCCGCCGTGCGCTCCAGGCCCAT
>JANNDD010000973.1:0-6666 GCA_031387365.1 Armatimonas sp.
TAGGCCTCGGGAGCGTTTGTCTTCTCGTTGGCCACATGCGCCACGGTACCACGTCCCTTAATGGCCGCCTCCTCATTTTGCAGCGATGCCAGCTTTGTCACCAAGCCCTTGTAGTTCTCGTCGCCACTGGCCAGCCAGCCGGAGAACAGCTCGTCGCGCTGGGCGGGCTTGAGCTTGTCGCTGCCCACTGCCAATAAATACTCCGAGCGCTGCGCCCATAGCGCTGCCACATCGTTAGCAGGCAGTGCGCGATTGTAGAGCCGCAGATCTTGCAGGCCAAGCCCCTCGATCACGCCGCTATTGTTGCGCTGTGCCAGCTTGAAGGGAGTCGTTGTCTTGATAGAGCTCTTGAGACTCTCCGCCTGCGCGTCCGTGGCTTTCTCCTGGCCATCCACATAGACCTTGAGCCCACTGCGCTTCAAGCTGCCGTCGTAGGTAATTGTGACTAAGTGCCAGACCTTCGTGGTGAGTGCCTCTTGCGTCACCACTTTCAGCGCGTCCTCGGGCCACTTGGAGATAATATGGCTCCCGACTTTATTGCCCTCGACCCACATGTCCCAGCCCCGGTGCGCATTGCCTTCGTCCATGCGTGCCACGATCGCGCCGCCGGTGTTGCCCTCGGGGAACTTCACCCACGCCGAGCAAGTAAACGCTTGGCTGTTCTCAAAATCTCCCACATCGGGTAGCGGCACCGGCCCGCCGGGCTTCTTCTGGAAGGCTTTCTCGGCAAGCTGCCCCTCGGTCCAGTTTGCCCCTCCTCCTTCGGCGCTGTACTTAACGACTTGGCCGTTGCGTGTGGCGGCAATTTCCCTGCCTGCTCCCTCGCTCAGTTTTGCCTGAAAGATCAGCCCATCGGTTGGTGCAGTCAGCGCAGTGCGGGTTGGGGAGGCGAGCCATTTATCAAAGTCGGCTTTTGCGGTGGCTTTTCGTGCCTCGGTGGCTTTCTTTGCCTCACCTAGATCTTTCTGAATGAGTGCGAATCGAGGGCGATCCGCACTCACCGGCACTTGAATAATCGGTGGTGTATCCTTGATATTGCCGTCCATTGCGTTCTGGGTCGTGTTGTTAAAAAACGCGGAGAGGCTATAAAAGTCTTTCTGGGAGATCGGGTCGAACTTATGGTCGTGGCAGACCGCGCAGCCCGCCGTGCTTCCCAGCCAGATCTGCGCCGCCGTCTCGGTACGGTCGCGAGCATAGAGCACCAGATACTCCTCGGCAATAGCGCCGCCCTCGTTGCTGGTGATATTGCAGCGTGTGAAGCCGGTCGCGATGCGCTGATCCAGAGTGGGCTCGGGCAGTAAGTCCCCCGCGAGCTGCTCGATGGTGAACTGATCAAAGCGCATGTTCTGATTGAACGCATTGATCACCCAGTCCCGGTAGGCCCACATCTCGCGGTAGTTATCGAAGTGAATCCCGTGCGTGTCGGCGTAGCGTGCCGCATCCAGCCAGGCGCGCCCTCTATGCTCGCCCCACTGCGGGCTTGCCATGAACTTATCCACAAGCTTCTCGTAGGCATTTGCCGAAGTGTCACTCACAAACGCCTCGACATCGGCGGGCTCAGGGGGCAGCCCCGTTAAGTCCAGCGAGAGCCGCCGTGCCAGCGTGCGTTTATCGGCCTCAGGCGCGGGCGTGAGCTTGTTCTGCTCCAGCTTTGCCAGCACAAAGGCATCAATGGGATTACGCCCCCACTTCGCCCCCCCCGCCGGGCGGGGGATAGGGGGGAGTTTAGGTGGCAGAAAGCTCCAGTGCTGCTCGTACTGGGCCCCTTCGCCGATCCAGCGCGTCAGTAGTGCAACTTGCTGCGCGGTCAGACGCTTGTGCCCAGCGGCGGGTGGCATGCTCATGGCATCGCTCTGGGGCAACCGAACGCGACGTAGCAGCTCACTGGCCAGAGGATCACCCGGAACGATTGCCCTGCGTCCACTCGCGTCCGCCAGACGATCCAGCCGCAGCCCCGCCTTGCGCGCCGCCGAGTCCGGGCCGTGACAGGGAAAGCAGTTGTCGGCCAGAATGGGCCGAACATCTTTATTGTAAGTCAGTTTCCCCAGCACCGGGGTCGCCGGTTTCTGTGTGCCCGGCGCTGCTCCTACTCCAAACGAGACGGCCAGAAACGCGGCCCCGATGCCAACTCCCACAATGGTTCTACGCATAGAGAGATTTTAGCACATTCTGCCTGAGCCTTCTACCGTCAGACGCGTAGGGTGCCCGGCGCAGTGAAGGGCAAATGGAGCCCTTACTAGTCTTCGCCAGATTAGTTGGTGGACTAGAAAAAATACCCAGTTTCCTCAGAGCGGAGAAAACTTGCCGTCTCCCCTCCGAGGGGAAATTTATCAAAAAAATAGTTATCCTTAAGTTTAAGAATCTCCCCAAATAGGGTATACTGCATGAGAAGATGCGTAAGTGCTTGCCCTGTTGTATACACTTGCAGAAACTTAAACGAGGTAAAAATACGAATGAAATCAACTAAAATTCTACTCAGTGCCATTATAGGGATGTTGGCAACAGGAACTGCAACCGCCCAAGTTCATTCTTGGACTGACTGGACCAGTGAGAGCCTAGGGGCTCCAGGTAGTGCGGGGGGCACTCTGACCAGCGTGCAGGGCCTCGCCAGCGTAACTGTCGGCTACTCAGGTCACCTCTCGGGCGCACAGACCGCAGGTGGTGGTACGAACTTCTGGAACCCCGCTGCCCCCTACACTAGCGCCACTGTCAGCAATGCTCCTCCTCCCACGGATATCCTGCAGCTCTCTTTTGGTTCGGCAAGCCTGACTCAAACCATCACCTTCAGCTCCCCGCTGACCAATCCCAAGATGGCGATCATGAGCTTAGGTGCCGTAGGAGCCCCTACTGTCTGGACATTTGATCGGCCCTTCACAATCCTAAGCCAAGGCACAGGTTTCTTTGGCCCCGGAACCCTCACCAGCGGCATTGGCAATGCGCTCACCGGAAGCGAAGGCCATGGCACGATCCAGTTCAATGGTACCTTCTCCTCGATCAGCTGGACCGCAACTAACCCTGAGAATTTTTCAGGTTTCACGATTGGCGCTCCTACTACAGTACTTACAGGAGCACCAGAGCCAGGCACCCTGGCCCTACTGTCCCTAGGTATTGTCGGCGGCATCATTGCCCGCCGCCGCCACGCCAAGTAAGCTCTGTTACTCGGATAAAAAAAACGTGGAGGAGGCAGCTGCTTCCTCCACGTTTTTTTATCTCTGCCTGTACACAGGCAGAGATAAACTTTTTCTTTTTCGATGGGACAAGTCCCTCTCGTTAAGGGCTACATTATACCTCTTGCAAAAGTCATGGCGGCGGCGGATCTTTCTCAATTTTATGAGTCACGTACTCATAGTTGTAGATGGCACAGATCAGATTGAAGCGCAAACCAAAACGGTGACCACGGTTGCGATAACGCTCAGATAAAATCTTGAAAATCTTCAGACGACGATTAATATGCTCAATCACAATTCGACGACGAGATAGCGCACGATTCTCAGCACGTTGCTCACGAGTGAGTTTACGTTCCTCCTTCGTCAGACCAGGACGGCAGTTTTTACGATGAGGAACGACGCTGTTCTCATGGTTTTTTTGTATACCGACATAACCTAAGTCACCAATCAGAAGAGTTCCTGCATGAATAACAGATTTACTTTGACGGAATAATGTTAAATCATGGACAGAGCCTTTTCCGAAAAATGTACTTAATATTTTCTTGCCCGTTTCATTAATAATGACTTGACCTTTAAATGTATGTCTTTTCTTTTTGCCGCTATACTTCTTTTTCTGTTTTTTTTGGACGCTCTATTTGGCTCTCAGTCACATCAATAATGAGAGCACTATCTCTTTCTTCCCTGAGGACTTTCTTTCCTGGTAATTGGAAGTCAGGATGTTGAATAAGATTCTTTTCTACTGTATGTATGACTCGGAACGCAGTGGACTCATCTACTTTATAACTCTGAGCCGTGCTGAGATAGGTTCGATATTCTCGATAGTAGGTCAGGGTTAGCAAAACCTCATTTTCTGGGTTGAGAGCCCGTGGTCGTCCAAAATTCTTACGTTTTTTATTGTCATGGAGAGCTTTACGATGAATTTCAACCATCGCCCTATAGGTATCTTTTCGAACTCCCAGGAGGCGTTTGAAGTCCTCATCGTTGGTTTTTTCTACTTCAGAATCAAGCATGCAAAAAGATTACCCTACTTTTGCAAGAGGTATATTCATCCCTCTCTGCGCCGGGCACCCTCTAGGGGCAAGTTTTTGATTTACGCATCCAACCAGAAACGCAGCCCCGATGCCAACTCCCACAATGGTTCTACGCAGAGAGAGATTTTTGCACATTCCACTCCTGAATCGCTCGCACAGGGTCGCAGTCGTAGCCCTTCTCATAAGCGAGCTGAAAGGCATCTCCCCCCAAGCTCTCACGGAGCGTGGCAAGGTGTCTCTCACGGAGGCGATAGCTATACCCACTGATATCAAAGCCTTTGTGCTGGCAATACGCCACCGAGGCCCCATAGAGCTGAGCGGAGTAACTGAAGTTACTCACGAAAAACTCAAGCTGAGCATACAGGTTCAAGGCAAAGCCAATCTCGTGATGGCTCTGGTTGGGGGCTTTGAGCTGCATGGCTTGCACGGCTAGCTGTCGAGCCTCGTCAGGCTCTCCTGAAAGTCCCTTCAGCAAGCTCTTCATGCGGAGCAAGAATCGGGACCAGGTCGTCTGCTCATTCCTTAGCGTCATACTTTCCTCCAGCAGTGACAGCGCCTGGGTAAAGTCTTCCATCGCCAAGTGGACACGGCAGAGGCGATAGAGTGAGTCCGCAACCTGATTCAACAGACCCGAGTGACGGTCTTCTTCCAGATTCACCTCCAAGAGCAGACGAGCTTGCTCAAGTTCGCCTTGTTCCAGTCGGACATCCGCAAGATTACGTCGGTAGTAGTAGGGCTGCTCCGTCGCCATATTGGATGTATCCAGCGCCCACTCCGCACTTTCCCAGTCACGCGTAAAGTTAGAGGAGTGAAAAAGCGTTTCTAGCGCACTCCGCCGGTCATCGTTGAAAGTCTGGCACTCGGGAAGCGGCAAGGTGAGCTTGAGCTGCTCACGGGCCAGCGTGCTCTGACCAAACCAGTTCCAAAAGGCCGAGAGGTGGTCGCAGAAGACGAGCGCACGCTCGGGTTGATCTTGTCGGCAGAACTCCAGCGCGGGCACGAAGTTATCTCGGTGGTACCGAACCGCCTCGGAGCGCTGGTGTAGCTCCGGTGTGTAGCCGCGTGGGACGGTCATCAGCAGATCGTAGAAGACCGCGAGGTGCGCCCGCCGCCAGCGGAGCTGCTCCGCCTCGGGCTGGTCGGCAAACCGGGCGAGCGCGAACTCGCGAAGCGTCTCCAGGAAGCGATAGTGCAGGCCGTGCGCTGTGGCCTCGGGCTGCACAAGGCTCTTGTCCACCAGCGAGTCCAGCCGCTCACGCGTGGTTTCGTCGCCGCCCCAGAGTGCGACGGCCTGCTCCGCCGTGCAAGCGGCAGGCCATCGAGGCGCAGGCAGAGCAGTGAGAGCAAGGGCCGCTCCTCACAGGTCAGCTCCCAGCTCGGCTGGGAACGGTGTGCACGGTCGCATAAGAGCTGGGCCGACTCCGCCTCGCTCAGGCCCGGCAAGCGCAAGACCGTCTCGCCCGCCACGCCCAGCGGCTCGCGGCTTGTGGCCAAAATCGTGAGGTTGGGACAGGCACGGAGCAAACGCTCGGTCTCACGGGCGGCTCCTAGGATCAGGTGCTCACAGTTGTCTAAACACAGCAGCGTTGCCCGGCGGCGTAGCGTGGGAACCAGCGCCCCGGCTCCTGGAAGCCCCAGCGCGGCGGCGATTCGCTCGGCGATGTGGGCAGGGTTGGTCAGTGTCGCCAGCTCCACCCAGGCCACCGTGGCTCCCTGCGCCTCTTGCTCGCGCAGTGTCTCCAGCGCCAGGCGGGTCTTGCCCACGCCGCCGGTTCCCACCAGTGTCAGTAGCCGGGAGTGCGTCAGCAGGTCACGGACTTGCTCCCGGCTCTCGTCGCGACCCAGATACGGTGTCCAGGTCGCCGGGAGCGGCTCGTACTCATCAACGGCAGCAGAGAGTGTCGCCGCCAGTGTCTCGCGCGCTCTCAGCACCCAGTCGTCGTAGAGGCCGGGCAGGAAGCGCTCGGTGTCGAAGTCCTTGGGGAGGTTTTCCAGATCGGTGGTGAAGCTACCAGGCACGAGGCCGATGGTGGCACGTGTCGCCTGAATCAGGCTCCCCTCGGGCTGGCCAAGCTCACGCTCCAGAGGCTTCTTGAGATAGAGGAGTGTGGAGGAGAGGCCATTGCGTGCGGCATCGAGCCCTAGCTCGGGCCAGAACAGCTCAATCAGCCTCTCGCGGCTGTGATTGCCGGGATGGAGCGCGAGGTAGGCCAGCAGCCGTGCGACCTTCTGCGTCCGAAATTTCGTAATCCTCACCCCGCCGCACTGGACACTTACGCCGTCGCAAAGCTCAATTCGATACATCCCGTTGTTACTTTCTTCACAAGCACTAAGTGTCCTGAGTAGTATAGCACGTCTTTTTCAAGAAATTATCAAGATTCAGCCCCTGCACAGACTTTGCACAGAGTTGCCTGCTAGCATGTCTACCGGGAGGTGTTCTGCTGTTACCGCCCCATGAAATGAGGCGT
>JANNDD010000975.1:0-8525 GCA_031387365.1 Armatimonas sp.
GAGGAAGGACGTGACGAAGCCGGTCGCGCCATCGTCTGTTTGTGCGTTTGCCGCTGTATCGTAGGCACGAATCCGGAAGCCCGTGAGGTTGCCTGATCCGTCGTAGGTGAAGTCTCGGCAGACCTGGTTGAGTCCGGTGAGTCCCGCCGTGGCCTTGACGATACTCTGAGCGATGACTTCTGCCGCGATGGTTGCAGCAGAAGGCGCAGCCGCTGGAAGATCGGACTTGAGTGGTAGGCCAGATGTGTTGCTCGGTGCGACAGCAGGGAGGGAGAGCAAGACGCGGTTTTTCGCCGCGAGCGCATCCGTCGCCGCCGCCGTGGATTGTGTAGCTGCTGTGGTTGCCTGAGCCGCCGCTGTGGCCGCACTAGCCGCCCCTGCCGCGATGTTAGCGTTATCCGGTGCCGCTGGTAGATCGCTCTTGAGACCCAAGCCTGATGCGTTAGTAGGAGCGAATGCAGGGAGAGCCAACTCTACCCGAGCCTGAGCAGCCAGAGCCGCAGCCTTTGCTAGATCCAGCATGCCGCCGCCGCGCTCAACGTCGGCCCTGATCTCTGTAATCAGCGGCAGTGCATCGGCGAAGGCTAGGATGTCTGCCAGAGTCGTCCGGTCTGCCGTGCTGAAGTTCGCCGCGACAAAATCGGCCACCTGGGAAACGGCGCTCATTGTGAACGTGCCATCGGCCAGTACAGCCGACCCGTCGAAGCGGATCTCCTGGGTGACGTGAGCAGCGGCTACCGTGTAGATCGCCCTGTAAACACCAGTGCTCGGGTTGCTCACCGCGCTTAGGTTGGCCGCGAGAGAGCCACTTACAATGCCGGTTGGGACGATGGTCGGAGTGCCCGTGGCGTTGACTACAGCCCCGTCCGGGTCGTAGGTGCGCATCTCAACCGTGAACGTGTTAGACCCTGTTTCAGGCCGTTCCATCTGTGAGACACAGGCCAGAGTGATCCTGCGACTGGCACCCTGGTTGAGTGCCGTGATATCGGCTTGGCTCGCCACGATCCCGGAGGTGTTGAGTTTGTCCAGGTAGCCAGACCGGGTTGCAGATAGGCGAGTCAGTAGCGTGGCCACGCCTGCGCTGTCAACCACCCCTGCCCAGATCGCCGCAATGAGCGTAGCCTGATCCGAGGGAGTTATCACCACGCGACCAGACCCATCGCCCAGTGCACCAGCATACCCTGTAATAGAGTTACGAATCTCTTGCGCGGCATCTGTCGCCAGAGCTGCCGCATTGACCGCATCTGTCGCGAGAGTCATGGCTGCTCCGGTAGCGGAGCGAGACGTGATCGCCGCGTCCACACGACCTGAGATCGTCGGCGTGAAGTCGTTTTCAAAGTCCTGGCACAGACCACCAGACTGGATACCAGCACCGCTCCACGTTAGGTGAAGCGCAGTACACGTTGCGGCGACTTCACCAACAGAGGGTATGTAGCTCCAAAGGCCACTCCCCTCATGCGCGAGAGTTCCCGCAGCCGCAGCTGGAGCACCGGCCTTGTTCTTTTGTACTTTAAGCGTTGGAGGAGTCCCCGACGTTGCGTAGAATGACCCGTCTGTTGCGTAGAGTTCAAACGTGATTTTCGTCTGTACTGTCTCCCGGTAATTTGGCATAATCTATTCCCCTAAATCCCTAAAAACGTCGCCAATCCTGAGTTTAAGAACGGCAGTCCCCCTGCATTAGTAGCTGGCATCGAGGTTCCTGAAGCGTTGCTGTACGATGGGTACGCTTCCCAGGCGATCTTCCCATTCAAGGTCGAGCCATTCCTCAGCCCATTGCCGAGATTTGCCCTGTCGTGTCCATAAGCCCCAATGCGATACCGACCTGCGGGCAGGGTGTACGAATGCGCCTGATATATGTACTCTCCCAGTATCTTTGTGTAGCCACCTGAACTACTAAACGCCTTTGAGGTCATTACAGCCCCGTCGCTTGTTCGCCAAATTGCCCAGGTTGCATTTCCGTTATCTGTCAAACTCCCGAAACACCAAAGCCCCACACCGCTAATCACAATATCTGCATTTGAGACAAATTCTTCACCGCGAGGAACAGAATCATAAGTCGCTGTACCAGAAATACCGAGAGGATTTACAGGCATGATTGACCAGATAGGAACAGTCCCTATCCCCCATCTAGCTTTTAGCCACGTATGGACTAACCCACGATCTGTGGCATTGTGTTTAGTCGGGTAGGCCACTATTTCAAGGACGTAAGAATGGGCGAATTCAGCGAAGAACCCCTCAATGCCGATACCTAACAACCCAATTGCGAGAACGGGGGACCCTGTTCCTAGTGAAGTCCCATTGTAAAATCCCTCACTGGAAACCCCGTACTCATGTAGGTGAGACATTACGGTGATTTCGTTTGGGATTGCTGTCACTAGGGGACTGCCCTCAATCCAGTCGTTGGAATAGATTCGGTGACACCCACTATATGGCCCTATGAGCCAGTTATTCGGATTCGCCGCATTTAGAACACGAGCTGCACCTCCCGGCTTAATCCGAGGAGCATACACAACGTAAATAGACCAGTTATTGCTAGGGAAATTGGCAATCGTGCCCTTCATTCCCTCGCTGGAATCGAACTCCAGACAGGGATAGCCATAAGTGTTGACAGATGCCGCATAGTACGTCGGTCTTGCGCCACTTGTCGGTTGATATGCATGGTCGCCGTTAGTAGACCGATCTGCCCATGCCGCGATTAACGCTCCGTCCGTTGTTGTCGGGCTGGTCCTAGCGGTGTCGGTAAACATCCCGACCCCAGCAGTGTGCCACTTCACATACCCAGCTACAGGAGGCACACTTGAGTCAAGCTGACTCGGTTTTCTCAAGAGTTGATTCCTGCCCTGAAACAGAATAGAGCGAGTGTTCATTAGACGAGATCCGCTGCCTGGACGATGACACGCTGACTGAGGGTATGGTTTGCAGGAGTGAGCCACTCAGAGGCTACCCAAGCCGGGTCAGGCACAGAGAACAGTTCCTCCACATCTGGGGCAATACCGTCTGCCTGAAGTAGTGCGGCGATCCCGGCTAGGCGTTCCGAATTGCTGTTCACCAGGTCGGCCTGGGGCTGAGCCTGCAAAAAAGCCGCCGAGAGCAGTGCCCATTTTGAGGCGAGCTGAGGCGCAGTAGCCAATATGCGCGACAGAGTGCTGCCCACCCACCGCTGGAGCGCGTCATAGCCCACCGTCGCCACTTGTATCAGAGGCGCGGGGCCATTGTCGTAAACCTTGGGTGTGTTGAGGTAGTCCAGCTTCTCGGCGATTGTAGCACTAGAGAGGCCAGCAGAGGACAGCTCCGCGAGTAAGAGCGCCTTGTCGCCCGCTATGATAACTGTCCCCAGGCGCTCAGCCTTGGAGTAGCCTAAAGCGTCCACAAAGAGTCCGGTCGGTAGTTTGATCATGTTTTGATAATCCTCAAGAGGTCATTGGGGGAGACGGGTAGACCGTCCGACCGCCCAGGTATGCCGAGTCCACCAGCACCAAGTGCGAGCTGGCAGAGCAGAGAGCAGTTGAGTGGCGCGGTTCGCCCCGACTTTCCGCCAGCCAGATGCTCCCATGCTCTTGCCCACCAGCGATCCAGCCAGGGGGGAGAGACGATGCCAAGGCCAGTCGCAGCGCTGGCTAGGTAGCCGTAGGGCTTTCCTACCTGCGCATCGAGCCAGCGGACAGCAGCCCCAAGAAGAGGCACGTCCACGGGTACGTCGGCGATAAGTCCGTTGAGCCGGGGCACGTCGCTCTCGGCCAGCAAAGTGACCTGTACACCGGTTATGATCGCCTCGTACTCGTGGAGCACTCGGCCTGCTGGGACCGCGATAGCGACGTGCGCGGGCACCTTGCTCCAGCGCTGCCCGTGCCACCAGTGCCAGGTCAGCAAGCGCACCAGGATAGGGATAAGTCCGTGTCCCTTGAAGAAAAGTAAGTGAAGCATAGAAGCCTCCTTTTGGATTTATGCCCAGCGGGAGCGCCAGGAGATTGTCGTATCGCCTACTGTGCAGTTGCTTGCGGCGACCGTGATCGTGTTGCTGCCGCTTGCCAGATCCCAAAACTCACTGGCTGCGCTGAGATCCGTGCGAGCGTCGCCGCCCGTGGACTTGGTGATGGTGCGAAGCCGATGATCCAGCGTGTAGGTCGCCGCCACTGGGGGATTGATGACGAGCGCCTTGCCCGTCGTGGAGTTGGTGATCGTGGCCGTGGGATTGGCTCCGACCACCGAGGCGACAATCACCTCCAGGCTGGGAGGAGTGGCGAGCGCCCCGGCGTTGTTTGCTGTGACGGTTCCGACGCTCGTGCGGCTCGCTGCGCTGAGCCCTGCGGCGTACTCGAACGGATCGGCCATCGAGAAGCCCACTTGGTAGATCAGGGAGGAGCCTTCCTCCACGTCTCCCGGGTCGAGCGTTTCCACCTCGGCCCAGCGGAAGCTCGTGTCATCCTGCCGGGTGGCGAGCTTACCAACCGTCCCGATGGGCAGACCGACAACCAGCTCCCGCCAGGCATCGTCCATGCTCTGCCCGGAGGAGAGAACAATCCTGCCAATGACCGAGAGCTTGCCCGAGGCACGCTTTCCTCCCGCTGTGTAGTCGCCTGGTCGGTTGGGCGTCTCCGCCAGCCGAAGCCGTGCAGAGACACCCTGCATCGGCTTGTTGAGGATGTTGGGCAGCACGAACCCATCGAAGGTGGTGTGCGTGTTGACAAAGGCGAGCAGTGCCATACGTCTATGCTTCTTTCTTTGGGTTATCCTCCGACCACAGACGCCACGCGAACGCGGCGAGCCATGTTGGTGATGAGTCGGTTCTCGTCGGCTTGGCTGTTGACTGTCCAGCCTGTGGCATTGATAACAACGCCGCGACCGAATCCATCCACTAGATCCAGTGGAGAGGTTCCTGTCTGTCCGCCGCTGGTGCGTGGCCCCACAAGTCCCAGCGCCTGACCGGAGACGCCTCCACCAACGCGAGCACCACTGCCGCCATTGCGGAAGGGTTGGCGGAAAACGTCTTGTGAAATGCTCGTGGCGAGGTAGCCCGTCGCTGCCCCGGCGATGTCGCCATTGTCCAGAGCGTTGCCGATGTTGTAGCCCGCGATCGCACCCGCTGGCCCTCCCGACATGAACCCGAGCGCTCCGCCGATGAGCGAGCCGACGCCGAACTTCTTCTTGCGCTGGCTGATCGCCATGAGGGCGTAGGCGCTGGAGATCAGCGCCGCTGCTGTGCCGGTAACACTCTCAAGAGCGGCCTGAATACCGCCCGTAAGCTTCTTGGCAACCGGATCAAATCCGCGCTCAATGGCCTTGGCCAGTGGGTTGGTCAGAGAGCGAGCAATGGAGCGCTCGATCTCTTTTCCTGCGCCCTGGCGCATGGCTTCGATGATGCTCTCCGAGAGGCGAGAAGCTGCTTGCCGAGGAGATGCTCCGTGCATCAGGTCAAGGGAAAACTCTCGAGATCCTTGCCCGATGTCTCCTGCGATGTCCGCTCCCGCTCGGCCTGCCCGGTGATGCCAGACCTGCCGAGCAGCATAGTTCAGCTCACGCTGCGCCGAACCTGCTCCCGCTCCTCCCGAGCCAACCGGAAAGGTCGGATTGATGAAGGGTGTATGGAACCCTGCCGCGCTTCCCGCCAGGACGCGAAGCTCCGCGAGTCGTTCTGCCGGAGTGCGCTTCTGGTTGATGCCTGTGCCAGATAGCTGGACGTCGCGCATCCCCATCGTCTCGCCGTGCTGTGTCCCCGTGTCGAACTCAGCCTTCTGTGAGGCCATGAGCTTTCGGTATTCGGCGTAGTACCAGCTCAGGGCTTCCTCTGGCCCCAGCTCGGTTTTCTTGTCCTCGTATCCAAAGTCGAGTTTCTTCTTGGCCGATGCCCACTTCATCCCCGTAGGTATGGCAGCAAGCTCGATTTCGCGCGAAATCTCGGTCAGCTTGCGAGTGCGCTCTGCAAGGACTCGCTTGACGTGCTTGTCAATGCCGTCCCATTTCTTGCTTGCGTCGGCTGCTTCCTCGTCCTGCTCTTTCTTCTGGTCGGCGAGGATCTGCTTTCGTTTCTGCGCTCGGAGCGTGCGCGCCCGATTCCCCGAGACTTTCTTGTCGGGGTCGCTCTGAGACTCCTCGTAGTCAAGGTCTACTTCCAGGAGTTTACGAGCCCACTCGTTTGGCGCGGCGTTGAGCTTGATCTGCCTGTCTGCCGCCCTGTTGTTGGAGGCGAGGGATTCGGCATTGCGCTTGGCAGTCTCGGCGTCTTCCTTGCCCTTGGCTTTCTTGGCTGCGAGTGCTGCCGCGTCGAGGATCGCCTTGACCTTTACCTTGGCTTGGTTGAGCGGTGAGTTCGCCGCGTTCGCCTTGCGGAAGTCGTTTCCTGCGTTGGTCTGTGCGTCCTTGGAGAGCCGCTGGATTGCAGCTTCTACCTCTTTGGGCGTGGACTGGTAGGTAAGCCCGGCGAACTGAACCGCATCGTCAAAGCGCATCGGGGCGACGATTCCAGGGCTTTTCTTTTGGAACTGTTGGTAGTCTCGCAGAACGGGTAGGTTGTTTCGGATCTTCATGAGCCTGGGGAGGCTTGCGTCTTGCTTGGCTGACTGCTCGTTGAGATCCTGGGTTTCTGCTGCCGCGTTGATGTGGGGCAAGAAGGAGACGATCCCCGCCAGCACGACCAGACCACCCGCGCCAACGACGCCAAGTGTCGCCATTGAGACGCCTAGCGCCTTGAGGTTCAGGGCGAGCTGCGCGATGGCTCCGATAGCTGCCAGGCCCGGCCCCGCCGAGAGCCCCACGAGCCCGAGGGTGACGAGAAGGTCTTGCGATCCTCGGGGGAGCTTGCCAAATGCCGTGGAGAGTTCCTCGGCCTTGTCCGCCAGCGCCGTTAGGAAGCGTGCAGCCTTGGGGGCGATATTCTGCCCAAGGCGATCCAGGCTTCGCTCAATGGAGTCCGTGGCGTTGTCGAAGTCGTCACGCAGGCCAGCGGTCGTTTGCTTGGACTTGGCCGCCGTGTCAATGAGCGCGGCGAGAAATGCCTTGGGCGCGATCCCCGCCTTCTGGATCAGCTCGGTGTCGGCGGTGCCGAAGGCGGTTTTCATCCACTCCCCGATCTGGGGGAGCTGCTCCTTAAGCTGGTTGATCTCCTCGGCGGAGACCTTGCTCTTGGTCGCGATCTGAGAGAGGGCGAGTGTCACCAGGTCGAGCTGCGCTTTGCCCTTGCCGACGGTGGCCAGAGCCCCCCCCATGGCGATAAGCGCTTTCTCTGACTTCTGGGCGGCGATCCCTGCGGCCTGGAGCCGGATGGTTCCCTGAATCGCTTGCTGGAAGCCAAGGCCGGGGAGCTTCGCGGCAGTTTCGAGCCGCTTGAGCTGCTTGTCCGCCTCGGCGGAAGATCCCGAGACCGCGACTAGGCCGCGCTTGAGTCCGTCGAGTTGCACCGTGGTTTTTATTGCTTGGCGTCCCAGCGCCAGCAGCGGGGCAGTGAGGCCGACGGTCAGTGTGGTTCCGACGGTGGAGAGGGCCCGTGCGGTATTCTCCATCTGCTTGCCGGTTTCTTGAACCTGGCGGCCCGTCTTTTGCGTTTCCTCCCGTGCTCCGCGCATGCCAGAAGTGAAGCCGCGATCCTCTAGCGAGAGTACCGCAAGTAGCTGGGAAACAACGTAGCTCATGATTCTCTCACTTCATGCCCCTCTGCCTCTTAGTGGCCCCTCTGCCGGGCTCGTCGGGCGGTTGACTCGGCTTCTCTTTCACTGCGCTGGATGCGAAGCGTGTCGGCTTCGTCTTCCGCCGTCATGGCCGCGATTGCGGCGGTGATGTCGTGGAAGGGCATCTGCCGGACTTCGTGAGGGGTGCAGCTGTAGCGCCGGGCTACTTTGTCGAGGATGTACCAGTCGGGGCAGTCGCCGAGCTCTCCTCCGGTGTCGAGGAACTGGACGAGCCCGGAGACGTCGGAGGGGGGATCTTGCAGTCCTCGTCAATCGCCGATTGGATCAGGTCGAGCAGCTTCTCGGGGAGCGCTGCGACCCGCTGCAAGTCTGCGGTCGGAATCGGGCCAAGCTCATCTTCGACGTCCCAAGCCGCGACGAGCCGACAGACCTCCTCAGCATCCAGGAGCGTGGTCGTCTGTTGCAGCTTCTCAAACTCCTCCAGCGCCGCGCTGGAGAGAGCTTGGAATGCCGCGATCTGCGCTTCGAGGGTGGCTTCCTCCTCTTGGCTGAGTCCCTCGCTCTCCAGCCGCGCCATTGCCTTTGCCTTGCGCGCTTCGATGTGGGTGTAGATGCTATTCGTCTCGTTGACGCGGTAGAGCATCTTACGGCGCTCGCTCCCCAGCGAAGCACTGAGCGCTGGTGATTTCTGGTTGCATCGGTACTCAAAATGGACGACTAAGCCGCCCATCAAGACGGTGAGCGGCTTGGTGATGTTATCGAATCTCACGGATTAGACTCCTTGATTGGTTGCGTTGAGGGCATCGGGGAACTGTCCTGCACTTTGGGTAGCACCGGCTGCCATGAGGGTGGTCTGGTCGGTGTCAATGACGATCTCCAGGTAGCCGCCAAAGCCCGAGTCGT
>JANNDD010000723.1:0-3446 GCA_031387365.1 Armatimonas sp.
CCCTGGTGGGCCGCAAAGACCGCAGTGAGTCGGGAATCGTGCTCCCGCAGGGCAAGCCGCATCGCCTCAGGAAACGCTTCCCACAGCCGAGTACTTCCCTCAATATCAGAAAACAGAAACGTGGAGACTTGTAGCCCGGCTTCCAATTCAGGCCCTTTCATCAAGAAGATGGTGTGGGTACAGGAGATGGTATGGGATCAGGATCACCACAGACATCATTTCCCCCGACGCAGAACTCAGCACCAACAAGTCCGCCCGAGGAGAAGGAGAAGGCATCCTTGAGGCCGACCACACCAATATAACCCGAATGAGCGCCCGTGGGGTCGTCAGCCGTTAGATCTAAGGGGGAAGACATCAGAACTTTGTTTGTACCATCACGAACCACAACTAAAACACCGGAATGCTTCGCAATAAAGGCGTCTGTAGATATCCCCTTCAAAGTACCTTCAAAATCTGAAGATTTAATTTCCCGAGTCGCAAAAGACAGTTCCCGAATATCAAGAATCTTTTGATCCGCAGGTGTCTTGGTTTCAAGATTAATATGATATTTAGTTCTTAGTTCGTAACAGGTTAGGTCTTGCCTGAGACGCTTACCTGATGTATACTCCCATCCGAAAATGCTCACCAGAGAAGAGTTTGACAGACTTAGACAAGAAGACCCAGAGGCGCTCTGGAGAATCCTGGCAGAGTTCGCCCAGCGAGTCCTAGCTCTTGAAGAGAAAATAGCTCCCAAACCACATACTCCCTCAGCCGCTCAAGGATTTATTAAACCTATGAGCCAGCGACCCAAAGGCAAAAACAAAGAGGGAGGCCAAGAAGGCCATAAGGGGCATACTCTCGAAAAAAATGAAACACCTGATGAAGTAGAGCAACATAAAGCAACGAAGTGTCCAAACTGCGGGTTCAATCTTAAAGACGTACAGGGTGAGGTCGTAGAGACTCGTCAGGTGATGGATTTGCCTGAAGTTATCCGATTCTTCACCACGGAACACCAAGTCGTTGAAGTTTGCTGTCCTGGATGCCAAAGCCCTGTCAAGGCAGATTTCCCCGCCGAGGTGACTGCCCCTGTTCAATACGGTCCCCATACCCAGACAACCTGCACTCTGCTGAAAGTGGATCAAGCCATCTCGCTAGAAAGGATCGTCTCCTTCTTCACCGATTGGTTTGGACATGCCCCCAGCGAAGGTACAGTTCAGAACTGGATTTATCGGGCTGCGACCACTTTAGAACCCATCGAAGAGCAAATCAAGGCAGGCATTATCCACGCAACGGCAGCTGGGTTTGATGAAACGATGGTTCGATCCTGTGGCAAGAACGCTTGGATTCATGTGGCTCGAACCGACAAATTAACCCATTGTGCCGCTCCGGGTGGTCGTGGAAAAGCGACGATTGAAAAAATTGGTATTTTGCCCGATTTTCGTGGTGTGGCTCATCATGATGCCTGGGAGGCTTACTTTAGTTTCAAACAATGTGAGCATAGCCTTTGCAATGCACACCTGGTTCGGGAGGGAGCCTCTCTCAAAAAGCACTTTGATCCTGCGGGAGTCTGGAGTGAGCCTATAATTTCTTGGCTTCTTGCGGTAAAAAAGCAGAGAGATGGCGGGATATTTTGTTGCGCGGAGAAATTAGTGACAGATCTTCGTGCTGTGGTGAAGGGCGGCTATACAGCTCTTGGTTTTTCCCCTCCGGCTGACGGTGTCAAACTTTCCGCTTGTAGCAAAGAGTTTCGCTCTCGTATTCGTTGGCTCGACCGTCTTTGGTTTTACGCCCCTTATGTGGTTCGCTTTGGTTGGGATGCGCTTGCGTGCTTTGATAATAATGGTTCTGAGCGGGACATCCGTCCTGTGAAACTGTTCTCCAAAGTCTTCGGCTGTTGGCGCTCTGCCTCTGGTTTGGACTCTTTTTGTCGCCTCCGTGGCTATCTGTCCACCCTTCGCAAACAGGGCATTTCTCCTCGTGAAGGTCTACTTTCGGTCTTTCGTGGGAACCCTATTGTCCCAGCAACTACCTAACCTGTTACCGGCGCATCACTAGCAATGCTTCCGGCGCAGGTAAAGTGAAGGCAGATGGATAAGGTCACTATTGCAGAGCTTGCCGTTGAGGGTGGCGGTTGCACCCTCTTCGGGCAGGAGATCGAGGGGCGTTGGTTCTTTTGGGAGGAAGGTTCCTCCTTTGGCTTCGACGAGAACGATGACGAAGAGATCCGTTCCTGGGAGTCGGAGCGGAAAGAGTCTTTTGAAGAACTCGTCCCGAAGGACTGGCCGTATTTTCACCCCACCTCAATTCACCCGGATTTCGTGTCCTGGTTTTCGGAACGATTCGATCTGGCGATGGAGCAACTTAACTTTCGGGGCAATGAGAGAATGAAAGAGATCGTTGAAAGGCGCTGGCGGCGTATCTTCGAGAAGTAGGTGTTAGGTGGTCATCGTCGTTGTTGTCGTCTCGGGAGACTCGGTCGAGATCGCTTCTTCTAGCTGGTCGAGGCGCTCGGTGGCGAGGTCTATGATCCTCCTCATCGCAATCGCGGTGTTCATGATCTTGTAGCTGTCCTTGACCTTGACGATGGTGTCGAAGAGGCGCTCCCAGTCGGCGAGATCGGCGGCGTAGCGCTCGCTGGTGGGCTTGCGCTTGCCGAACTTCTGCATGGCCTCCCGGAAGGCATCGGCCTGCTCGGGCAGAAAGAGCAGCGTTATCTCCTCGTAGGTTGGGCCAGCAAGCGAGAGCCCGGTCAGATCAAGCG
This sequence comes from Armatimonas sp., assembly GCA_031387365.1. GTDB lineage: Bacteria > Armatimonadota > Armatimonadia > Armatimonadales > Armatimonadaceae > Armatimonas. Next base: position 2,741 of record JANNDD010000723.1, read on the forward strand.
GGTCCATCTTGAAAGCGTCGTCGGTCAGGCCGGAGTATTGCTTCCAGTCCAGATCCAGCTCGTCGTAGAGTGCCTTGAGCTGGCTGGGATCGTCCTGGCCGGTGATCGAGTTGTGGGAGAGCTGGATGGCGACGCGGCGCTCGGGAGTGAGGCGCGTGAGGATCTCCATCACCCAGCCCTCGGTAATCCCCGCCGCAACCGCCGCCTCGACCCGGTGATTGCCCGAGAGAATCTCGATACGCTCGTCGTCGTCGTCGTGTCGGTAGATGAGGGGGACGCTGGTAAGGCCGCCGTCGCGCCGGATATTCTCCTGGAGCCTGCGGAGCTGCTCGCCGGTCATGTAGCGGGCGTTGCGCTGGAGGTGGGAGAGCTCGGTGAGCTTGCAGCGATAGACACGCGTTTCCAGTCCGTCGAGACTACCGTCGGCGCTTGTTGTTGGGAGCGTGGTGTTTTCGGAACCAGTCATCGTAAAGCTCCTGGGGAGTCTGCTCCCGAACCTTGGAGTGGTACTGGAGAATATTGCCCTCTTCGGGGATGTCGGAGGGGCGGCGGGTCTTCAGCTCGTAGATGCCCCGGTACTTCATCGAGACAGGGTTCTTTGTCCTTGCCGTGGTCACTACCTCGCCGATGCGGTCCATCACTTTCTTCTCGACCTGGCGCACGAGCGTCCGGGAGGTGGCAAGGAGCGCGACCAGCTTGGAGAGGC
>JANNDD010000749.1:0-2232 GCA_031387365.1 Armatimonas sp.
CGAGCAGTGGGTGCGCTTGTTGATGCGGGCTTGGTGGTGGTCGAGAAGTCGTCAGGAGAGCTGCTCACCAGCGCCTATGACCGCAAGAAGGCTCGTACACGACTCTACTACCGCCTAGGCGATCCGTGGTTTCAGAGAGAGGACTCATGAAAGACTACCCGAAAGACAATCAGCAACGCCTCTCCTTGGATGATAAGAATGATCTACAGTCTCGGGATAACAGGCCGCAGTGTCAGACGGAGCGTGTACGTAATTTTGACACGACAAAAGAAACTCGAGACAAAAGAGTTTCTATGTCAGAGATTCAGACACGGGAGAGCAGCCCCTTAAGGGAGGCTGCTTCCTCCCGCTCTGAATCGAATACAGACAGGCCAGAATCGAGGGGAGACCAGCACAGACCTAAGAACTTGGTATCTGCTGTTCGTTTGTTGTTTCCTGCTCGGCAGAAGCTCTACAGCGTGGATGGGCTTGGACGGCGTAGCGAGATTGAGACGGGGCACATGAGCGAAGGGGCATACCAGGCGCTTCTGGAGGCTTGCCAGAATCCGATTCGCTTCGATGGCCCGCCCCAAGACTACGACCTGACGGGGGCAAAAGAGACATCGTTTGAGCTTCCTGATGGCTTCAAGCTCGGCCCGGAGACGGGACTGCCACTACATGAATGGTGGGAGCTACCCGGTACAGGAGCGACGGCAGAAGAGATTCAGATGATGATCTGGCGGAACTTGAAGCGAGCCGAGCACGAGAGCAAGGGGGCTTTCTCTCGTGAGCTTGCCGCAAGCCTAGCAAGAATCTCATGAAGCGAGACACCCTATACCACGGTGATGCGCTGGAGATACTGCCAACCTTCCCCGACGGCTGCTTCGATGCCATTGTTACCGATCCACCGTATTGCTCCGGTGGACTCACTGCCAGTGAACGAGCCCGACCAGCCGCCCAGAAATACGTGCAGAGTCGGCAAAAGACACAGTGGCCGGATTTTGAAAGCGAGAGCATGGATCAGAACGCTTGGGCGCAGTGGACGTACCGCTGGCTAAAGGAGTGCAAGCGGGTCGCCAAAGACGGAGCGCCCATCGTGATCTTTATTGATTGGAGGCAATTGGGCCTGCTCACCACGCTTCTCCAGTGGGCGGGGTGGCGCTGGCTCAGGGTGGCCGTCTGGGATAAGACGGAAGCATGTAGACCACAGATGGGAAGGTTTGCGGCGCAAGCCGAGTACATCGTGTGGGGTGCCAAAGGACGGCTACCCGCCAAGCGCCATGTGGGGACGCTACCAGGAGTCTTTCGTCACCGGGTGGAGCGACCAGCGCCGCGCATGGGCTCCGTCGAAGTCCCTGGTAAGAAGCTGCACATGACGGGCAAGCCCCTGGTGCTCATGGAGGATCTACTACGTATCGTCGAGCCTGGCGGAACCGTCCTCGATCCGTTTGCCGGGTCGGGGACTACCTTACTTGCTGCGCGGAACCTCGGCCTCGGCTATGCTGGCATCGAAGCGAGTGAGCGCTACTTTGAGATTGCAAAAGCGCGCCTGATGAAGGGGAAATCTAAAGAGGAACCACATATACTAGGGAATAGTGTCCAGGCCGATTTATGACCCTCTCTTCGCATCGTAATAATAACATAAATGGTATAAAAGTCAATATATAACATTGTTGTTTTTGTTTATTTTACAGATTATATATTGAATGTATAAAGTATTGACAGATAATAACATATATGTTATTATCTTGGTGATGGATGAGGCAAGGTCGATCATCCAGATTTTATCCAACTAACCCCTAACTCTACAAGCTCATTAACAACGCGATATGGAAGCTATGTACCCTTCCTTCGGACTCTCCCTGGTATTAGGCATCTGTATGCTGATGGCATCGGATCGCCAAGTACGACAGCGGATTCGGATTCCACAATCCCAACAAAAAAGAGCGCGAACCCGGAAGGAAACACGCTCGGGGCGATAGTAGAGAAACTCTCTCGATTCGTCAACCCCCAAGCGAGCAACGTTGCTCGCTTGGGGAGCACATTACTTTTTAATTTTTAGTCAGTTATGTACAAAAACCTCATCTATTCCACGCAGACACAGGTTATTAAAGGCGGTGTCCTCATTGAAGTCGGCCCTATCGGACAAGAGGCGGACTACCGGGTCTCCGTAGCTCTAACCGCCGAACTCTGGGGGAAGCTGAATGCGATCCCCGAGGATAACGTAGACTCCTTACAGGGCATGCTCGGTGG
>JANNDD010000761.1:0-1585 GCA_031387365.1 Armatimonas sp.
GATGTCACGCTCTCCTACGCTGCGGAGCCAAAGCGAACGCGCCGAACGCTGAAAGGCTATCTGGGAACTCGTCTGGAGTGGATGACATCCAAGCCAAGCGAATCTGAGACCTCGTTCCGTCAGCGACTTTTCGAAGACGACGAAGAGACAGAATCTGAGATTGACCGTGGAAAAGGAATCAAATGGTTTCTTCACGACCAAGTTCGTCGTGGCAGGGTACAAGATACCAGCCGCAATCATGGTACGTTGCAGAAAGACTGGGCGACGATACGCTCATTTGACCTGCCAGAATCGTTTGCACTGGGAGTTGTGGGGCGTCGTGGCTGGAACAAATCGCCGGACTCAAAGGCAAGCTATGCTTTGGTTGTAACCTTCGAAGCCATCAATGAAGACATGGAAATCTACGCCCCAATACGCTTGGCTATCGAGCAAATGGTAGCGGTTCCAGTCACGCTCTGACCAACGGCCACTACGGTTCTCGCTGTGCGTTAAGTGGCCTGTTGTCATCATCGGGCCACTACTTTTCGCTGGCAATCTTTTTCTCCTTTCAATCTTGTTCGCTGGCAGAGCTGTCGTGCTCGATCCCGAATCTCAGTGTCCGCAGGGCGCTCCTGCCCCTCCAGTCGTAGCAACCTTATTGCCTCGTTGCAGTAACCGCGGGCTTGGTCGTGTGATACTCCAGGGAGCCAATCTGCTGGGATAGGGCGAAGGGCTTTAACGATGCGTTGGGGACGCTCGCCAATGTCGCTAGCGTGAGTCGGCTTACCACCGGGGAGCAAGTAGGCCGCACCCCGAACTGCCGAGCGGACAGCGGCGCGGATGAACCCGGCAGGTGATCGGAGCTTTGAAGTGCTGGCAACGGTGACGGCATGGGTGAGCTGTTCCAGCGTTCCACCGTCCTTGGCAATGCCTTCCGCCAGCAGCTCCGCTTCCGGTAGCGGGATTCCAGCCTTTTGCGTCAGCAAAGAGACAGCAGCAGAACCTAGGTTCGGGTCTTGCCCCTGCTCTTGAGCTTTTGTTGTTGATTCTTGGGGATTCTCTTTATCAGGAGAAAGCCGAAGAGTTTGCCGAAGGCTACCCGAAGAGTTCTTGGGAGCAGGCGGCGGTGAGGCGGGGCCTGTGAGGACGACTCCAAGCTTTTCCAGATCAGGGCGATTGGGGCAATGCCGCTTGAGGAGAGCCGCCGCAAGTCTTCGGATAGCGGCAGGGAATGTATCGCGCTCCAGGATGGCCAGCCAGAGCGCATGCCAGCCGCGCTTCATCACTTCGGTGAGCTTTACCAACGGGCGAATGCGACGCTTGGGGCCGCGCACCTCGATCTCGATCAGGCCGTAGTCTTTGAGTTGGCGTAGCAACGCCCGGACGTGATCGGCCACGATCCCTGCCTGTTTGGCAAGGAACTCATTACCCGCGATGCAGCCTTCGGGTCGTGCATCGTTGTAGCAGATGTCACGAAAGAGTCGGGCGAGACGCCGCTGGGCGTCCCACCTACCTTCCGGGACGATAAAGAGGGGGATTGCTGTCTCAGGCTCTTGTGTGGTTTGCACTTTTGGTTCTCTGTCCCCGCCGATACGGGGGAATGAGG
>JANNDD010000766.1:0-14973 GCA_031387365.1 Armatimonas sp.
AGCAAACTCGGCGAGAACCGGGTAGTGATCGGAGGGATAGAACCGGTCGCGGTGGTGGGTGAGAGTGGTGATCCGCTGCACCTGAAGCGTGGGCCGAAAAAGAATCCGATCCAAGCGCCCCATCCAGCGGATACGCCCCGTTCCGCCGTGGTAGGTTCCCTCCGGGCCGTGGCGCTCTGTTGCCGCAAGCCAGGCATCCAGAAGAGGTGGGTGGGGGGTGTGCTTAAGCTCGGCTCCAAGGTGCAGGTAGGCGGCAGAGCGGGGAGGGGCGTTGAAATCCCCCATCAATACTTGCAGGGAGCCCTCCCAGTGCGTGTCCATAATATGGCGCAGGATTCTTGCGGAGCGGAGCGGAGCCCAGGGAAGAAAGTCAAGGTGGGCATTGTAGATTGTCACGATATTGCCTGTCGCTTTCTCCTGGAGGCGTGCCCAGTTCACCACGCGTGGTAGCCACGTCCCCGGTAGAGTGCTGCCCGGCGCGTGGGGCGCATGGGAGAGCCAAAACGCGTTGCCATCGAGTGCCTCGAAGTGTTCTTTTCGGTAGAGAATGGCGCAGTGCTCCCCACGCGGCGCGTGAAGGTGTGAAGGCAGATGTTCCAAACCAGAGCGGTGCGCACGTGCACGGTGCAAGAGGCGGGTGGCCCGGTGGAGAAGGCGAGGCATCCGCGTCTCCCCACTCTCAGGGCCGGTGAGGATCGTAAACTCAGGCAGCGCGTGCTCCAGATCCCTAAGCTGGGGCGCAGTGGCCTCTTGAAGCGCAATGATCCCTGCCTCGCCATACACTCCCCCGACGCCACGCAAGACATCAAGCACGAGAGGCAGACGGGCGCTCCAGGAACCCGCCGGATTGACCGCGCCCGCATAGAGCAGATTGAGTGTCATGACATTTAAGGGCATTTGGTGCCTTACTTCTGCTCTTTCCCAGAACGCTCCTCAATCCGATCCCGAACAAAGCAATAGTCATCAGGCTCGTCCACATCAATGGTGATCTCAGGATGCTCCACCAGCAGCGGAGCAACGCCGAATCCGAGGTGTAGGGAGGCGAAACGCGCCATCTGTTTCAGGGTCAGGGCGTGCAGAATCTCCACTCCAAACAGGTACACAAGCGCGAGCCGCCACCCCAGAGCCAGAGTCGTGGTTACGGCGTTCTTACGGCCCGCATAGAACCGGTTGATACGCTCCTTCAGGTTCTGGTGATGGAGAAGCTTGGGATCGGCGATAAAGAGGTTCCCATGACAAAGACTCACATCTCGGTAGCGATTAAAGGGCTTGGTAAAGTGTGTGTAAGCACCTTTGTAGCATGTCTGCGGAACTGCCGTAATAAAGAGACTTTGAGGAGGTTCTTTAGGTACTCGCTCCCACGCGGTGAGTGTCTCATGGATCGCCGCTGCGGTGACCAGAGGAATATCTGCGGTAATAAACGAGACAGCGGGCGACGACGCAAAGAACTTCAGCCCGATGACAAGGCTGTCCAGGAAAGTCTCTTCAACACAGATAGCGCGCACCGCCGAGACTCCCTCTAGTGCATCCAGAACATACTGGATCGAGGCGCGGCCATGGTAGGGAATCAGTGCCTTGTACCCGGGGATGTAGCCGTCAAAGAGCACTATTTGGTTGAGGCCGCTGGCGAGGACAACAACATCTATGGGGCAGTTGATATTGGTACTTACGGGCATGACCTTCCCCTGGCAGATTTATCGGGCACCGAGCTTTTGATCTAGCCATTTTAACCACCTGGTCTTCTCAATCATTGCCGAAATCGAGAGGCGCTCTGACACGAGATTTAGTGCGAGTAGAACCACCAGGAGAACCGTCTGCCCCATCAGTGGCAGGCTCTGTACCAGAAGGACTCCAGCCAGTGCACCGAGTAGATTCGAGCCCGTGTCGCCCAGCATCGCGCTTGCCCTAGCATCTGACCACCACTCGATTGTAAGAACGATCAGCAGCGGCCAGAGTTCGGTGAAGGTTAGCGGGGTGAGTGCAAGCGCCGGAAGCAGGAGCAGGCCGAAACCAAAAAACGCACGACCTGGGCGAAGATCCAGCAAGTTAAGCGTGTTGGCAGAGAGCGCAATCACGCTGGCAGCGACAAAGACTTGGAGCCACTTACCGGGGAAGAGAAACCAGGCGTAGCCCAGCGCGATGAGTCCGCCACCAAAGAGCTTGAGGGAACCTGTGGTCGGTTTGCCCGCGAAGAGGCTCTTCAGATGGCCTTTGAAGCCGCCCACGGAGCGATCCCCCCAGAGATCATCGGCAAGGCCAAGCACACCAAAGGCGATGGCGGGCCAGAGTGGGGGGTAACAGGCCAGCGGAAGCAAGAAGCTCAGTCCCGTGGCGGCAGGGATAGGCTTCTTTTGAAAATTAGGCTGCACAAGCTTTAGCTCCGGACAGAGCATCCGGGTAAAGAGAGGGCAGAGCAATGCCAAAACGGCTGCAATTGCGATCATCGGAGCAGCGCCTTGGCGACGTCTCGGAGCTGGCGGGCGCGGTGGAGCTTGCCCTGCCAGTCGTTCTGGGTGACACGATGATCCATTGTGGTAGGAACTTCTAAAACGCGAAAGCCCGCCTTGAGCGCCGAGAGATTCAGTCCCGTCTCGATCCCAAAGCCTGCCGCCAGAGGGAGCGCGGCTGCCAGTACCTCCCGCTTCAGGCAGCGCTGGCCAGAGAGAGGGGCTTGCAGTGTTCTCCCCGTGGCGCGCTGGACCCCCCAGCGTGCTAAGCGCAGGACTAGGCCCATGCCACCGCCGCGTCCGGGGATTACAGGAAAGAGCGCGATTGTCATGTCGGTTTCTCCGGAGAGCACGGGGGGGATAAGCTTGATCGCCTCGGCTGCCGTAGCTCCCAGGTCAGCATCAAGGAGCAGGAGAAGATCGCCTTGTGCCGCCTGGAAGCCTGCGGTCAGCGCCGCCGCCTTGCCGCCATTTTGTGTTAAGCGCACGACGCTTGCTCCCGCTTGCTCCGCCCGTTTTGCTGTCTCGTCGGTTGAGCCGTCGTCTACTACCAGAACCTCTGTGACACCGGGCAAGGCGAGCGTGACGGCAACGGTGGCAGCAATCCGCTGTGCTTCGTTGTAGGCGGGGATCAATACGGAGAGAGTCATGGGGTTGGCGAGGGTGATGGAGAGGGTGTCGGGGCTGGGCTAGCAAGCAGGGCAAGGGGAACGAGGTGAGTCCCCGTTTTTAGGCCGAAGCTACCACTCTCCCCACGCAGCGTGACAATCAGAGCCAGCCAGCCCGTCGCACGGTCCATACAATCCACCGTGGCATCCGCCTGTGTGCTCCAAAGCGAGACGAGCGACACGGGGGTCTCGTAGAGCTCAACCGCGACAACCCGGCTCTGGCCTTCGCGAAGCGCTTTGAACACGGCACTATCTCGGGTTCTGGCGAGCTCCTCGGTCTCACCCCCGGCGAAGACGACCAGCTCAGGGAAGCTTTGGGAGAGAAACATCTCCCAGTTGTCCGGGAGGGTGGTGCGCTTGACGGTCGCTCCTGCTAGCTCCAGTGCTTTCTGAGCTTGGTCCGCGGCAACACTGCTCGTCCCTACTTGAATCACCATAACAGGCTTAGCGGCAAGAGCCTGCCCCACGAGGAGAGGTAGCGCGTCAAAGAGCATCTGCTCCGTCTGCTCCCGCTCCCGCGTCTCTTTCCGAAGTTCCACGGTCTCTTTGGTTAGGCGATCCACTGCCGCCGTCTGCCGATCCACTACCTTGGTGCCGACAAATGCCGTTCCCACAAGAATGCCGATTCCGAGCGCCAAAAAAACAGCAGAGAGCGAGGCCACATGGTAGCGAAAGTCAGACGTCACGTCGCTATTGTACCGTTAAGAGCGCATCAATCTCTGCCCGCTCATTTGTCGTCAGCTCCCAGCCTGCGGCGGCGACATTGGCATGGATTTGTGCGGGTTTGGTGGCTCCTGCAATCACCGATGTGACGGCGGAGTTTGCCAGTAGCCAGGAGAACGCCAGCTCCAAGAGTGTGTGACCGCGCGACTCCGCGAACGCGAGAAGTGCCTCGACTCTCTCCAGGTTTTGTTCCGTGAGCCAGCGAGACTCCGCGTTGATGCGCGTCCCCTCAGGAAGGGGCTGGCCCTTGCGGTACTTGCCCGTAAGCATCCCGCTGGCGAGAGGGAAGTAGGGGAGCAGGCCAACCTGGGTGTCCGTGCACTCCGCGAGCACGCCGTCGGTCTCCGGCTGACGTGCAAAGAGGCTGTACTCATTCTGAACACTGACAAACTGTGGTCCGCTTGGATCCGTGGCGGCGGCGGCGCGGAGCTGCTCGACGGAGAAGTTGGAGCAGCCCAGCTCACGAACTTTGCCCTGTGCCACTAAAGCACGCAGTGCGCCCATCGTGTCCTCGATAGGCACGCTGTCATCCGGGCGGTGGATCTGGTAGAGGTCAATCGTGTCCGTTCCCAGACGCCGTAGTGAGTCCTCGCAAGCGCGAAAAATATACTCGGGACGTGCGCCACCGGGCCGGTCATCGTCGAGCTTGATGCCAAACTTCGTAGCGATAAGCACGTCGGCGCGGCGCTTGCCCAGCGCCTGGCCTAGAAATACCTCGCTGTTGGTACCACCGTAGCAGTCCGCCGTGTCGAAAAAATTGATGCCGGAGTCAATCGCCGCGTCCACGACTAACTGCGTCGCCGCTGGATCACAGCGCATCCCAAAGTTATTACAGCCCAGCCCCACCACAGAGGCTTGAAGGGAACCCAATGCACGAGTTTTCATGCAATTGGTATACCTGATTTTGCCGGGGCCTGAAAGACCCCGGCTCAGCGACGCTTCGCGTCAAGCGGCCCGGGGCCGTACCCTATCCTTGCCGCGCGGGCTCGGCCCGCTTCGCCGAAGGCGGCTTAGGCGGGGACTTTCAGGCCCCGACCACGATATAATTCAAGCGCTATGCCTGTTGCTGCCCTAACCACCCTTGGCTGTAAAGTCAACCAGTACGAGACCGAAAGAATCGCGGAAGATTTTGCCGCAGCGGGGTTCGTGCTCACGGATTTTGATGCGCCCGCGGATGTCTATGTGATTAACTCCTGCTCGGTGACGGCGGCGGCGGATAAGAAATCGCGCTATCTTGCCCGGAAAGCGAGCCGGACGAACCCAAATGCCGTTGTGGTGATGACGGGCTGCCACAGCCAGCAGGTGCTTGATCACGGCGAGTGGGTCGAGGGCGCGACGCTGCTGATTGACAATGAGGACAAGATGCGTGTCTTTGCCAAAGTGCTGGAGCACGCGCCCGAGATTCTAAGCTACTCATCGTCGCCCGCCACCGTTCTGCCCGCGCGAGAGCGCCGCACCCGCGCGATCCTGAAAGTCCAGGACGGCTGCACGCACTTTTGTGGCTTCTGCCAGATTCCCTTCACGCGCAAAGTGAAAGTCTCGCGCCACTGGGAGGAGATTATCGCGGAGACGCACGTGCTGGCTGAGAGCGGGACGCGAGAGATTGTCGTGACGGGCGTCTGCGTTGGGGCGTACGATGAGGCCACAGGCTCCGGGGGGCCTGATCTCGCCCAGCTCCTGCTCAAAGTCGCCGATGTGCCGGGAATCGCCAGAGTTCGCCTGAGCTCCATCCAGCCGATCGAAGTGAGCGCTGCGCTGATTGAGGCGTTTGCCAGTCACCCGAATCTTTGCCCACACCTGCATCTCAGTTGCCAAAGCGGCGACGACACGATCCTAAAGGCGATGAACCGTCCCTACGATGCGGCGTTTTATAAAGACTTAGTTGCGAGGCTGCGCGCCGCCGTGCCCGATGTGGCTATTACGACGGATCTTATCGTCGGCTATCCGGGCGAGAGCGAGGCGCTTCATCAGAATACGCTGACCTTTGCCCGTGAGCTTGGCTTTCAGAAAACCCACTGCTTCCGCTACTCGCCCCGAGATAAAACCTATGGAGCGACGCTCAAAGACGATGTTAGTGATGAGGCAAAAAAGCAGCGCCACGCTGAGCTGCAAGCTGTGGTGGACGCCAGCAACCGCGCCTTCACCGAGCGCTTTTTGGGGGAGACAGTGAGCGTGCTGGTGGAGCATCCCGAGGGCGGCACACTCACGGGCTTCACACCCAACTACATCAAGGTCAAGTTTCCCGGCCCCGTCGCGCTCTACGGCGAGCTGATCCCCGTGCGTCTGGATGCAGTAGAGAACGACGGCAGCGCTCTAGGAACTTTGGTATTGCCCGAGCCAGAGCTGGAGCGGATTCTTGCCCACGCCCCGCGCCCCAAGTTCCAGAGCCTAGCGATGCTAGTCGAGAACTGAGGGTTCCGCTTTCCCAGTCGCGGTAGAATGCGCTGTGCAAAAACGCTTCACCACAATTGATGATCTCCTGCGCTTCGCCGCGCCTTCGGAGCCACGCCTCTCGCCCGATGGAAAATGGGTGGCCTACCTGGTCAAGGCCATCAACGCGCAGAAGAACCGCTACGAGACCCGGCTCTATCTCGTGCCCTCCGACGGTTCCGCGCCACCGCGCGTGTTCACTCAAGGGGAGAGTGTCGCAAATCATCACTGGGCACCCGACTCGCAGAGCTTGGTCTTTGTCCGCGCCGACGAGAAAAAATCCCAGCTTTGGCAGTTGTCGCTGAGTGGAGGAGAGGCCGTTAAGCGCACGGACTTGCCGCAGGGTAGTCTCGGAGACATTGCCTTCTCTCCAAAGGGCACGCAGATTATGTTCTCGTTCCGTCCTGCCGAGGAAGCGTGGAGCGAGCAGGCCGCAGAGACGCGCAAGAAAGCCAATCAATCGTCTCCGCCGCGTGTGATCACGCGGCCACGGTGGCGGCAAGAGGGTCTTGGCTGGCTGCCAGCAGGCACGTTTCAGCTCCATATACTGGATCTTGCCACGGGAGAGGTGGAGAAACTCACGGCAAGTGAGCGGGACTACGGCAGCCTGTGCTGGTCGCCGGATGGCAGGCAGATTGCGTACACACAAAATGCCGGTAAAGACCCGGACATGGAGTCGGGGGCGACCGGGCTTTTCGTGTGGGAGCTGGGGCAGACGGAGCCCAAGCAGCTGGGGAAGCTCGGGCCAAAAGGCGGACTGGCATGGTCACCAGACGGCAATTGGATCGCTTTTGCAGGCCACGATCATGTGGATGAGGTCTGGGGGACATGGAACATTCACCCCTGGATTGTCGAGGTTGCCACGGGGGAGAGCCGCGACCTGACTCCTGACTGGGACGTGACGGCTGGGGACTCGGCGCTCGGTGAGGTCTACGGGCGCGGCGATAATGGGCCCGTCTGGGACGGCGAGAGCCTCTTGTTTGTGGCATCGGACAAGGGCGAGGTCGGAGTTTATAAAGTAGGCCGGGGTGGGGGAGTGCCGGAGAAACTTACGCCAGAGGGCTGCTCTGAGGTGGGAGTCAGTGTCGCCGCCGGAAAAATTGCCACCCTGCGCCTCACGAGCCACGATGCCGGGGATATCTATGTGGACGGCAAGCGCCTCAGTGAGCACAACGGTGCGCTGTGTGCCGAGGTGAAATTTTTCGAGCCCGTGGCGTTCGTAGCAGGCGACGTGCCGTGCTTTGCGCTCTTGCCGGAGGGCGATGGGCCACACCCGACCGTTCTCTATATCCACGGCGGGCCGCACTTGATGTACGGGCGCTGGCATCTGTTCCATGAGTTTCAGGCGCTCGCCGCCGCCGGATTTGCCGTGCTCTATTCCAACCCGCGCGGCTCCAAAGGCTACGGCGAGGCATGGACGGGCGCGATCCGCGACAACTGGGGCGAGCCCGCAATGGCGGATGCTCTTGCCTGTGTGGATTACGCCATCGGGCAGGGCTGGGCCGATTCTAAGCGCCTCGCCGTGATGGGCGGCAGCTACGGTGGCTATCTCACCGGTTGGATTATCGGACATTCAGAGCGCTTTCGGTGCGCCATCGCCGAGCGGGGGGTCTATAATCTGGTCAGCTTCGGTGGCACCACGGACTTCATCGCCCGCGACCACAGCTTCTTTTTGTCCAACCACACCAACGACACCGAGAGCTTTCGCCGCAACTCACCGCTGACGTATGCCGGCAACGTCAAGACCCCCGTGATGATCGTCCACTCCGAAGGCGACCTGCGCTGCCCAGTCAGCCAGGGCGACGAGTATTTTAGAGCCGTGAAGCGCACCAACCCCGCCGAGACCGTTTACCTGCGCTACGGCCCCGAAGCCAGCCACGAACTAAGCAGAGGCGGCCCCCCCGATCTCAGAATAGACCGCCAGAAACGCTTTCACGCGTGGTTGAAGCAATACCTGATGCCGGGAGACTAAACGGGCTTTGCGCGTTACGCAAAAAAGCCTTGATGCAACATAATAAGTATTATCGGACGTTGATTTGACAAATAAAAACAGGAGCAAAACGCTCCTGTTTTTTATGCTGCTTGCGGAATATCGCCCATGCGTTGCTCGATGCGCTTGACCTGATCGTGGCACCGATCAAGAAGATCCTCGACAGAATCTGATGCTGCGGAAACCCCGGCCTGTTTTCCTCGCGACCAAATGAGATAGGCGGCTGTTGCCGCGGATACTGTCGCTGCTACGATGCCTACAACCCAATACGCTTTCTTTCTCTCTATCCTCATCGTCTGCTCTCCTCTGAAGTTGCCCTTCAGTGTATCATGCCCCCATGGCGCTGACAGGGTGATTTAGTTCACGCCTGACTCTCATTTTCGGCTCCGAGTCACACTTTCTGGAGTCAATAGCCTCACTTTATCGCCATCGGCTCTCCTAAAAGCCCGTGAGCGTGGACTTTTTGGGCAAAGAGCTTCAGTCCCGCCTCCTCACGTGCTCCCAGGTCGTAAACAATCGCATGGGAGAAGTAGGCTTGCGCACGCTCCAAACTCTCGCCGTGCTCCTGTGCGCGCCGCTTCGCAACGTCATCCAGGTGTGCTGTCCCCCACTCCTTGGCGGCTAGTAAGTGCGCACAAAGTGTGTCGGTGAGTAAATCGGGGCGACCGATCCAGAGAGCGAAGACAAAGGGTAAGTTTGTCCAGTCTTTCCAAATCTCCCCCAGATCCAGTGCCAGCAAGCTCTTGTCGTAGTCACAATAGCCTTTGTCACCGATGAGAAGTGCCGCATCGTGCGTCTCCAGCATGGAATCTAGATCCGGAGCCATCGCGGTGTACTTGGGTCGCAAGCCAAAGCGCTCCTCTAGGAGGATCTTTGTGAGAGTCACGGAGGTCAGTGAGGACGTATCCAGGGCGACGCGCTTGATCTGCTCGATGGGCACCTGGGAGAAGATCCGGACAGAGCGAACCGGGCCATCGCACGCCACGGAGATCCCCGGGGCATAGCGGAGCTGTGGGCGGCGAACCCATGCGACTGCGGAGACCAGTCCAGCGGCAAAGTCTCCAGGCTCCAGACGGGGTGCGAGCTGCGACGGCAGGATAAACGCCACGCTCGCTCCCACGGCTCTGCCCTCCTCAGTCTCTGTAAACCAGTCCGTGAGCGGACGAGCGTTAAGATAGGGAACGGATCCTAGCTTATAAATGAACGTGTTCATAAATAAATTATACCACAATTTAGTGTATAATCTCTAGCAATTATGAGCATGGATGAAACGCCGATGACGACTCCGACCACGACACCTCCCGCGACCAAAGGGGTCACACCACGAAAACTCCTGGGCTGGAGTCTTCTACTTCTTATTGGAGGTGGGGTTGTTAACTTTGGGATCAATACCTTCCTGACCAAATCGCAGCTTGGCCAGGTTGCCAGCAAAGACCCCGTGCAGCAGCAAGACGGAGTCGCGAAGCTGATGGGGCGCAAAGTGCTCTTCGATGCCCTTCAGGGCGGGGCTCCCCCACCCACACGTCTGGCAGCTATCGCCACTCTCCAGGCACTGACGGCGGGCGGGAAGAGTAAAGATGCCTTTGAGCAGCTCCTCCAGATGTGTAAAGATCCCGATACGGAGTCGGCGGAGAAGAAGACCCACCCCGTGCGCGATGCCGCCCGCGCCGCCGTCGCCGCTGTCGGTGCAAGCTACGCCGAGCGCCTGCTGGATGCCGCTAAAGACCCCGACAGCAACATTCGCGATGGTGCCCGTGACGCTTTAAAGAAAATTGGTGCCCCCCTCAAGGAGCAGATGGCAAAGCGCCTGGCTGATAAAGATCTGCGCGGCCCCATAGGTGAAGTTCTGGCGGGAATTGGGCCGGAGACGGTGGTTTTGATCGCGCCCTACCTTAGTGATGAGAAAATCAAGACCGACGCGGGAGCGAAGATCTCGCTCATCGAGACACTGGGCAAGTTCAGTGTCCCGGAAGCCGCTACCCCGATTCTGCCGTTCATCTCCGACACCGACCCGAACGTCCGCCGCTCGGTGATCACGTCACTGGCCAATAACGGTGATCCTGTCGGTGCGCCTGTGCTGATTCAGGCGCTCCAGAGCACCGACACCGACGCATCAGCCCGCGCTGCCGCCGCCGGTGCGCTGGGTGGTATCGCGACCCCCGAAGCGAACGCCGCCATGCTCGCGGCTCTGAGTGACTACGACACTTTTGTCGGAATCGCTGCTGCCGCCGGACTCCGACGAGCAGGCGATGCCGCCGCCGCGCAGGTTGCCCAGGCACTGGCGAGCGCAAGTCCTTCCGTCCGTGCCCTCGCGGCGGAGGCAGCCGGTGGCCAGCGCTCGTCCGCGCTCGCGACCAAGGCACTTACGGACTCTGAACCCGCGGTGCGCGCAAAAGCTGCCGCCGCTCTAGGTGACATACTCTTCCGTGCCGCCAGTATTCGCAAAACTCTTATCACTCTCGCCTCCCCCACTGATGATAAAGCTCGTGATCTCGCGGTCGTGGAGCTGCTGCGCTTCGGGGCGGAGAAAGAGGTTAGTGGCGCAGGAATCCCCGCAGCCGCAAAAGCAAATGTAATTGCCTATTACACTACCAAGCGGGACGCGGAAAAAGACGCGAAAAAGAAAGCCACGTGGGACAAGCGGCTCGCCAAGCTCACCGCAATGGCTCCCCTTTCCGCTCTCGCCTTCCCCACGGAGTTTGCGCCGCTCATCACTGCTCTCGCCGATAAAGAAGGCGCTTCTGAGGCAGCTGCCGTCGCGCTGGGCCGCCTGGGAACGGTTGCAGTGGAGGCACTGAAGGCAAAGCTGGGAAGTGGCGACGATACCCTGGCGTACTACGCCTCCAAAGCACTGGCGAGCGTCGGTCGCGATGCCGTAGACAGGCTCCTGCCACTGGCCACCGACGGCAATCCCGCCGCGCGCTGGGCTGCCATTACGCTGGGGGAGATCCGCGACCCGAAAGCCGCCGCCGCACTGGAGACGCTCGCCAAGTCCAAAAATGAGGACACCGCCTACATTGCGCAGGCCGCGCTCTCCAAAGTGAAACCCGGCTAACATACCATAGGATGAAGCGCGATGTCACTGACTCTGGATTCCACACCACATCGAAAACACACTGTCCACTACCCGGACTCGGATGGAAAACTCATGGCCGAAACCGATGCCCACCGTTTTCTCATTTCTGACAGCGTGAGTTCGCTCTTGTGGCACTTCTCGGCACGTGCCCACGAAGTCTATGTCTCGGGCAATAACTTTATGTACTTTGCCGAGGGCGATCCGAAGGCACGTATCTCGCCCGACTGTTATGTCGTATTTGGGCCAGCACAGCGCGATCGAAACTCTTACCGGTGCTGGGAGGAAGATAATACGTTGCCTGCTGTGGTGTTTGAGTTCACCAGCAAAAAGACCCAGCGGGAAGATGTCTCGGATAAAATGCAAACCTATGAGCAGCTCCGTATCCCTGAGTATTTTCTCTTTGACCCGACGGGCGATTACCTGAAACCCTCACTACGCGGCTACCGAATCACACCGATTGGAATGTACTCCCCTATCGCACCTCAGGAAGACGGACGATTAGTGTCGGAGACGCTTGGGCTTGAGCTTGTCGCGGACGGCGTGCGCCTGCGTTTCTTCAATCCCGAAACAGGAGAGTTTCTTCCCACACTGGCTCAAGCGCAGGTTGAGATTGCGCGGCTGAGAGCCGAGCTGGAGCGTTTGAAAGGACTGTAGAGCACAGATGGCACCTTTGCGTTTTGGAATCGTGGGCTGTGGCGGGATCGCCGGGCTGCATGCGCGGACGTTTCGCGACGGGCTGGAAAAAGACGGTACCGCCGTATTGGTCGCTGGTGCGGAGACGGACCTAGAGCGTCGCGAGGCGTTCGGGGCCAAGTGGAGTCTCCCCATGCACGACTCGCTGGAGAGCTTGCTTGCCCGCGACGACATTGACGCGGTCGCCATTACATCACCCAGTGGCCTGCACGCCGCGCACGCGATCCAGGTAGTCAAGTCCGGACGGCACGCGCTCTCGGAGAAGCCTCTGGACACCAATGCCGAGCGCGCCGCCGCCGCCGTGGCTGCGGCAAAAGAGGCAGGGGTCGTGCTGGGGGGAATCTTCCAGCAGCGCTTCAATCGGGGAGTTCAAAAAGTGCGCCGCGCGGTGCAAGCGGGGGCGTTTGGGGAGCTGGTCTACGTGCACTGCGAGACTCCTTGGTACCGCGCCCAGAGCTACTACGACTCGGGCGCGTGGCGTGGGACGTGGGATCTCGACGGCGGCGTACTCTCCAATCAAGGAGTGCACATGGTGGATCGCCTACTCTGGCTGGCGGGCGACTGGGACGAGGTGCTGCACTCTGTCTGCTCTCTCGGAAAGTTTCGCAACATCGAAGCCGAGACCCTCGCTGTCGCCACGGTACGTCTCAAAAACGGCGCGATTGCCACGATCACGGGCACCACGCTCGCCTATGATGGTCTCGCCCAGCGGGTGCTGATCTGCGGCACCGACGGTAGCGCGGCTTTTCACGGGGAAGAACTAGTGACGTTCAAGACCCGCGAGCCGTTCGAGGAGGCAGCTGAAAACGCCTCTCAGGCCACCGACACCGACAACAAGGCCACCGACCCACTCGCACTCTCCTCGAACCAGCACGAGGCCAACTACCGCGACTTTATCGCTACGGTTCGTGAGGGCAAAGAGTCGCTTATCAAGCCCGAGGAGGGTGTACGTGTCGTTGCGCTCCTCAACGCCATCTACGCCGCCGCCGGAGCAGGTCCATACACGGGGTAAAAAAGTTCTGGGGAAAGCCGCTGCTGGCCTTATTGGTGGTCGGGGCCTTTTTGTTCTGGCTCACACCGATGGACACGGGCTTCAACGGCCCCTACCACCTCGCTAAGCAGTTGCTCAAGGGAGAGGTGGCCTTTTCCGAGCGAACCCCTTACTGGGAGATGTACGAACGGGAGGGGAAGTTCTATCTGTGTTATGCTCCGCTTGCCAGTGCGGTTCTCGCGCCGTTTGTTTTCCTCTCCAGTGGACACCTAACGCAGCCCGTACTCAATACCGTGTTCTTACTCTTTTCGGGCATCGGGCTGTGGTGCTTCCTGCAACGGCTCCGTCCGTGCCGCTCCCGTGCGACCCTTGCCGCAGCGGCATATCTCCTCGCGACCCCGTTGTTCTACTCGGCGACCCAGGGAAGTGTCTGGTTTTTGCTCCACAGCGAGGGGCTTCTCTTCTCTATGGCAGCGATGGCATTTCTGGTGCACAGGCGCTGGTTTGCCTTCGGATGGTGTTTTGCCTGTGCCTGTGGCTGTCGCAACGCGCTCCTCTTCACACTTCCGTTCACCCTTATGGCGCTCTGGCCACGCGGTTTTCCTAAAGGACGGCTCAGGCGCTTTGCGTTCCGAGGAGCTCTGGCACTGCTGGGAGCCTTGGCTCCGCTGACCCTCTGGTTAGTTCTTCAGTGGAGCATGACCGGAAGCCTATTTATCACCGGCTACAGTCTGGCCTACGCCGAGTGGAAGCAGCTTCCTGTCTACCAGACGGTATTTTTCCAGGATAACCTGAGCTTCTATTTTTGGCGTTTCCCGGAGCTTCGCCCCGCAGCGCCGTGGCTGCACTTCGGCCCTGGCGGTCAGTCGGCGTGGGTGATCAGTCCCTTTCTGCTCTTGGCACTCGCCGCCCCGCTCAAGGCTCCGCGAACTCGAATGCTGGTGGTCGCGGCGCTCTGTGGCTTTGTCCCCTACTTGTTTTTTCGCTGGAACGGCTTCGCGCAGTACGGCTCGCGCTACACCACGGATCTGTTCCCATTCCTGGTCCCGCTGAGCCTGCTCGGAGCCGCACGCCATAAGCTCCTGGGACGACTCTGGCTCGGACTCGTGATTGTGGCGTTTCTCATCACCGCGCTCGCCTTCTGGGAGATTAAGCGCGGGACACTGGGAAAGTTCTAAGCCGGACCGTCACTTCGCCGCCCGCCAGTCCCATATCGCAATACCATTGGCATGAGCATCCCCCAGCAACCGGCTATCCGGTGAAAACTGGAGATCGGCATTTTTGTAGAAGTCATTGCGCCGGTTGATCTGCCGAAAAACCATTCCCGTCTCCAGGTTTCGGATCACGATGGCTTCCGCATACGCAATGGCAACAAAACGGCCATCTGGTGAGGTTGTCAGCGCCTCGCTGGCCGGGTTCGTACCAACATTATAAGGTGCTACACGCGTCCATCGAATCTTTCCGGTTGCCAGCTCACGGCAGTAGAGAGTCTCTTGTTGCCCTGCTCCTGAGTTTACTTCGAGCACGTAGCGCCCGTTCGGCGAAAAGGCGAGCTTTTTTAGGCCACTGCCCTCAAGCCCTGCCCAAAAAAGTTGCCTTTCCACGGATTGGGTTTCACTTACCATCGGCTCAGGTAGCCTTGCACCCGTTTTTGGGTTAAACGCAACATACGAGATTGTCCTAGTTCCCCCACCCTGCTTCTGAGAAACTGAAGCAATGACCTTGTCGTTACTGGTAAAGGCAAATCGTCCGTTGAAATCATCCTGAAGCAAACAAAAGGCAACAGGTTTCATTCCCGTTGCCCTTACGGGCAAAAAGAACGTCCCGAGTGCGATCATCGGGGTCAGGAAACAGACCCAGAGCGCCACACGAGCCACTCCTGTCTTTCGATGTCCCCTGCCTATGCCAGCAACTGACCGAGCCACAGAAGTGCTCTGCTGTGCCGTCGCAACCGT
>JANNDD010000773.1:0-7164 GCA_031387365.1 Armatimonas sp.
CCATGACAATACGGACAGATAATTTAACCGGCCCTGAAATCCACCAGCTCCTACAAGAACATCTCACCGAGATGCGGGCAATCTCGCCGCCAGAGAGTACACATGTCCTCGATCTTGAAGGACTGCGCAAGCCCGAGATCACGTTCTGGACGCTCTGGGAAGGCGAAGCGCTCGCGGGCTGCGTCGCCCTCAAAGAGCTGGCGGCGCACCACGGTGAGATAAAATCCATGCGCACGGCTTCAGCGTTTCGGCGCAGGGGCGTCGCGGCAAGGCTTCTTCAGCACGTCCTCGACGAAGCCCAGCGTCGCGGCTACGAGCGGCTGAGCTTAGAAACCGGCTCACAGCCGTTCTTTTCCCCCGCCCACCAGCTCTATACCCGCTTCGGATTCCAGCCCAGCGGCCCGTTTGGCAGCTACAAAGAAGACCCCAACAGTATTTTCATGACACGAAAATTCTGAGCCCTTCCGGGTTGCCCTATCCCATCCTAGTAACAAGCTATGAAGTTACCAACAGATCTCCTAAAATCCCTTGTGGGCTCCTGGGAAGGTACCTGTCGTACCTGGTTCGAGTCCGGAAAGCTCGCCGACGAATCTCAGGTCAGTGGCACGATTCGCCCTCTGCTTGGCGAGTTGTTTGTTCGCCATGAGTACGAGGGCACGATTCAGGGCAAACCACGCCACGGAGACGAGACCATCGCGTTTAACTCCTTGACGAAGAAATTCCAAGTCTCCTGGGTGGACGATTTCCACATGAGTTACGCGATGATGTTCTCGGAGGGCGACGCGACGGCGAATGGGTTTGCGGTGAGCGGCCACTACGATGTTGGCCCCGACACCCCACAGTGGGGCTGGGATACCGTCTTTGAGGTCATTGACGCAGACCATCTCACGATCACCGCCTACAATATCACACCAGAGGGGCAAGAGGCCAAAGCCGTGGAGACTATCTACACTAGAATAAAGCCGTGACGATAATCTCGTTTGCCATAGAGATATAATTAGCCCATGCGCTCTTTTATGGCCTCGTTCTCTCTCCTGATGCTCGTGCTGGTCGGGTGCCGTGAAAGTGCGCCGCCCCCCACGCCGCTGTCTTTCTACACTCTGAGCACCACGAAGCTGGAAGGGGGACAGTTTATCGATACCGAGCGCTACCCCAAGCTAGGCTATATCGCCGCCACGCCGGAGCTTATCCTGAGTCACCTAGAGAGCGTCACCCCGGAAACGACTCCGGCTGAGGGATCGAAAGCGGCAGTTCTCAAAGTGCGGCTGACTCCCAAGGACGCCAAGAAGCTAACGGACTTCACCCAGAGAGCACTCCACAAGATCATCGTCATCAAATTAGGCGAGACTATCCTCATGGCCCCTAGGGTCAACGACGCTATCACTGGCCCTGATTTTGGGATCGTACTGCGCGAGGGGCCTAACACGCAGACCCTCGAAGCGGGCATCAAAAAACTCGCGGAGTAGGCAAGCGCAATATGAAGTACATCAAGAGACTCCTGTTGGTGCTTCTTTGCTTTTTCCTCGTGGGAAGCACGCTCCTCTGGCAGCGCAACGAACGCGACTATGCCCTTAGCGAAGCGGTCGCCAAGAACGACACGGCTAGAGTAATCAAGCTCTTGAACGCAGGCGCAAACCCCAACGCTCTATGGTCGGGCTACGATCTCAAGGCGACTGCCTACCGCCTTGTGGGTCGTGATCCTTTCGATGGTGGCCCTGTCCGAGACGACTATCGCATCATAAAGTGGGCACCAAATCCCCAGATACGCCAAATTTTAATCGAGCACGGCGCTCAGCCCTAGTAAACGCCCTCGATGGCTTTTATCTCCAAGGCAGTGATAAAATCAAGCATGTCCTTGACCGAGTTACGCCCTGCTCTTCATGCCCTCCCACGCCAGGAAAAGTTTATGCTCGTGCAAGAACTTCTCGCAGAGCTTGCCCAACACGAAGATCTGACAAAAGCAGGACTTGTCCTTGAAAACGCCTACCATTTGTGGACACCCTCTGAAAACCATGAAGCGGCAGCATCGTTACTGAAACTCCTTGAGAAAGATAAGGCAGGCAAGGTATGACAGAGGCGGAGCCCGTCGCATTCCCTTTCGTAGACGCGAATCCCAATCTTCCCGGCTCCAGCCTGATTCCCATACTGCCTTTGACACTCTCACATCAAGGCCAACATTTCTCAGTAACGGGCATGCTGGATACAGGCGCTTCGATCAACGTTCTCCCGTACAACTTGGGCCTTGAGTTGGGTTTGATCTGGGAAGACCAGCATCACCCAATCACACTCGCAGGCAATCTCGCGCAGATTCCTGCCCGTGGTGTCGTGATCACGGCAACAGTCGCCTCTTTCCCACCTGTCCGACTGCTTCTAGGCCAAGTTAACTTCTTCCAGGAATTCAACGTCTGTTTCTTCCGCTCTCAGGCACTTTTTGAAGTTATGCCAGCGACAAGGGGGATTTCGTGAAAAAACCAGCAATCCTCACTGCCATTCTCATGATCAGTCTCGTGATTGCAATCTTTTACGTACTCAAGCCCCCTTCCGAAGTTCAAGTAGCAAGAAACCTCATCCAATCACTTCACGATTCAAACCACCCTCAGCTCGGCCCACTTTCCTCGTGGGATATTCGCATCAATACCTACGACCATCCTGCACAAGGGAGTACCATTAAAGACTTGTACCACCAGACGTGCCGCCGATTGGAATCTCTCTACCCTGGCCAGCTCCAGAGTTATTTTTGGAGAGATATAGAGGGCTACCCGCGCTGGGTCACCACTGTTCCAGTGGAACTCCCCTACTCAAAGCCACAGCACCTGAGGGTCAGTGCCTACGAAAACAACGATAATGACAGCTTCCGCTTCGCTCTTTTACCCAGCAAGTTCGCGATAGATGCAGGTGAGATGATCTCCGAAAAAGGAAAGGAGCGCACAAAATCTTGGGCGCTCCCTGCAAACTCTTTCCAGAACTATTGGTGAGGTTTAGTAAACGCCCTCGATGGCCTTGGTCTCCAGCGCGCCAAACGGGCGCACTTCGGCGACACCGTCCCAGGGGAAGCGGCCCCAAGGCTGGCGGCGCAGGGCTTCGTCGCGCTCCAAGAAGCGCGGCATGAAAAACTCCTTGGTGAGCGTCGAGAGCTCGACGCGGCCCCAGGTGTCGTAGTCCACGGTGGTCTTGGTGTCGTTGGGATCCACAACACGCAGGATCGCACGGGGTTGTGGGGCGTGGTAGGTAATCGAGTAGTTGTCCTCGCGGGTCACAGGGCGGCTCTGGGCGAGGCCCATGAGCGTGTTGCCGTAGGTCGGGACAAACTGAGCGCGGTTGTCGAGGATCTCCTCAATCAAAAAGCGCACGGTCTGCGGGTTCATGGATGTGCCACCGCAGAAGACTCCCTTAATGCCTGCATCCGGCACATTGACGTACTCATCCAGCGCCTCTAAAAGAAGCGGCGTGGTGAAGAGACAGCTAATCTTGCGGTGCTTGAGCAGAGTCGCCCCTTGTTCCACGGCGTGCTTTTTATATTTTTTCGCCGTCTCGAACTCTTTGTCGGCGATCAGGCGCTTCACCCAGCGCGGATCCAGATCCGTGTGGTAGCACGAGCCGCCGCGAAAGTTCGCGAGGTGCTCAATCGAGAGGCGCAGGCGACGTGGGCCGGTGGGGCCGAGCATCAGCCAGTTGCCGCCCTTGGGGAAGTATTTATCGTCGAGGCCCGCCGAGAACTCCTCGTAGTCGTGCTTGTGATCGTCCCAGCCAATGCGCTGCTTGGGCATCCCCGTGGTGCCGCCCGTCTCGAAGACATGGAAGGGACGGCCCGTGTAGGCCTTCGGCACCCAGACCTCGTTGGGCAGATCGCGCAGCCACTCGTCCTGGAAGTGCGGGAACTGGCTCAGATCCGCAGCGCAGGTGACTGCTTTGAGGGGATCGAAATCGGCGGTCTTAGCCCAGTCTAGCCAGAACGGACAGCCGGTTTCGGGAGAGAAGTGCCAGGAAATGATCTCGCGCACATGGGCATCGAGAGCGTCTTGTGCGGCCTGGATTGCATCGGAGGTGGGGGTAATGCTCATGTGCTAAGCATACCTGATACGATAATCGCTATGGTTCGCGCAGAAGCAATCGCCACGACTTTTTTCGGCCAGCCCGCTGACAGTATCGAGGCACTCCTAGGATTGGGAAGCGTCAACGAGATTTTTGTCGCACAGTGCGAAGGCAAGAAAATTATCGTGCGCCTACCCAAACCTGAGGATCGAGAGCGCGCCGGGGCGTTCTACGAGAAAGAGTCCTGGTGTTTAGAGCAAGCAGCAAGCCTTGGAGTTCCAGGGCCGCTCGTGCTCCAGCTCGGCATCTGTGATAGCTGGCCGTTCCAGATACAGAGCTTTGCCGAAGGGGTTAACGGTGAGCAGAGCAACCTTGACCCCATTGTTTTTTGGCAGACGCTGGGCGACTACGCGCGGCGATTCCACAAGATTCCGCTGACGGGCTTTGGCGAGAACCTCGCCGAGTTCTTCACGCTTAAGGGCCGCACCCGCTGGCACGAGTTTATTGACTACAACCTCAACAGCCTTACGCCAGAGGACCCTTTGCTCGTACTCGGGGTCTATGAGTCTTCCCAGCGCGACGAGATCCATGCGCACTTCACCGCAGTACGTCAGCGCCCGTTTCGCCTCAGCTTGTGCCACGGGGATCTCGCGCCGCGCAACACGATTGTTGCGCCCGATGGCACGCTGGTGCTGCTCGACTGGGGCTGCGCCGAGGCGCATCTGGTTCCTCACTACGAGCTCCTGCACATCCCGGGCGAGCACCGCGCCGCCTTTCTCGACGGTTACGGCTGGCCGTCTGCCGAGCGTGCCGCGCTTCTGGCCGAGATCGAAGCGCTAGCCCTCTTGAAGTCTTTCGATCTGGTGCGCTGGGCCCTTGACCGCTGCCCAGCGCGCGTGACCGAGCTTGCGGAAAAAGCCCGTCAGCAGAGATACGATAGGTAATGGCTACACAGTCGTTTTCTCTCTTAGGTATCCTAGCGCTCTGCTGGCTCACCGCCATTATCCTAACACTCGTCGTTCCGGGTGACCGCGTCCGACGCGTTGTCGGAGGGCTCATCCCGGCGGCGGGCCTTGTGGCAATGCTGGTCTTTGGGCAGACACTGGGGCCGGGGCTCCGTTTGCTAGTCAGTAGCCTCGGCCTGCTCTACTTGCTCAAGGCGACAATCTTGCTCCAGCGCTCCCAGGCAACCGTACGCGCTTTCTCACCGTGGGGCCTGGCTCTCTACTTCTCGGTCTGGCCCGGCATGGATCCGGCCCCCTTCCAGCAGCGCGCGGGAGTAGATCCCGCACTCCTCAAGGCGGCAGAGGGACGCTTTCCCGGCGGCTACGTTTCGATGGTCGTAGGAGTTGTGCTGGCAGTACTAATCGCGGTCTTTCAGCCAAACCTGGGGACAAGGGCAGTGGGTTGGCTGGGAATAGCGGCGGTGCTTCTGGTGATTCACTTTGGCGTCTCGGAGATACTCACGCTGGCACTCCGTGGGTTTGGCTGGCCCGTCGGGATGCTGTTTGACCAGCCGTGGCGGAGCCGCTCGTTGCGGGACTTCTGGAGCCGACGCTGGAACCTGGCATTTGTCGAGATGGATCGGCTACTCTTTTTCACACCCCTGCGTCGCCGGTTCGGGGTGCTTAGTGCAACTTTCGGGGTCTTTTTGATCTCAGGGTTGCTCCACGAGCTGGCGCTGAGCTACCCGGCGGGAAGTGGCTGGGGCGGGCCGCTGGTCTACTTCGCACTTCATGGCGCTCTCGTGCTGGCGGAGGCGCGGCTGCTACGAGTCGAGAAGCGCTGGCCGCTCGGAATAGGGCGCTTGTGGACCTGGTTCTGGGTGCTGGGACCACTGCCGCTGCTCTTTCATGCGCCGTTCCGCGAGAGCTTGATCGTCCCGTTCTACGCCACACTCCATACCCTGATTTGCAGCCACACTCTGACTTGGTGGTTCCACCTCGCACTCTGGCTGGCAGGAGCGGGTCACTTCTGTGTTCTTATTGCAAGCTTTCAGGTACCAACACGGCTGGGCTGGCACGACGATCTGCTGAAGCTTTCGCCTTTCAACCGCAAGGTGATGTGGACCTACGGCGCAACGATTGTCTTGACGATTGTCGCCTTTGGCACGGTCACCCTAGTACTCCACGACGAGCTACTACGCGGTGGCTCTGCGGCACGAGCGATCTCGCTCTTCATTGGGGTATTCTGGCTCTTCCGGATTCTGGTAGATGCCTTTTACTTCCGCCACGAGGACTGGCCCAAAGGCCCCCTGTTCACGGTCGGTCACGCGCTCTTGACAAGCCTCTTTGTCGCACTGTCAGGAACCTACCTGGGATTATTTTTCTGGCGTCAGCTATAATGCGACATAATACCCATGTCTGAGCTGCCTGCTGGAACGGTCACGTTTCTCTTCACCGATATCGAGGGGAGTACTAAGCTCTGGGAAGAGCACCCCGATGCCATGCGGTTCGCCCTCGCACGCCACGATGCACTCTTGCGAGAGGCGATTAAAAAGGCCCGTGGCTCCATCTTCAAGACACTTGGGGATGCCTTTTGCGCCGCCTTTCACACAGCACCAGACGCACTCTCAGCAGCACTAACGATTCAGCGTGCATTGGTTGCGGCTCACTGGTCCGAGCAGCTCCCCCTCACAGTCCGGATGGCGCTACACACGGGGGAGGCAGAGAGCCGTGACAACGACTACTTCGGGCAGCCCTTGAACCGTGTCGCGCGGCTCTTGAGCGCAGCGCATGGCGACCAGGTGCTCTTATCGCAGACAACCTATGAGCTTGTTCGTGAAGGACTGCCTGGGGGAGTCTCACTGCATGATCTAGGCAGTCATCAGCTCAAAGATCTCGCACGGCCAGAGCAGGTCTATCAGCTCCAGCACCTGGAGCTGCCCGATCACTTCCCTCCTATCAAATCGCTCTCGACGCACCCGAATAACCTGCCCCAGCAAGTGACGAGCTTCATTGGGCGAGAGAAGGAGCTTGCCGATATTAAGACGCAGCTACAACACTCTCCTCTGCTCACACTCACGGGCTCTGGAGGCTGTGGCAAGACACGCCTCTCGCTACAAGTGGCGGCTGACTCTCTGGAGCAGTATCCCAAGGGAGCTTGGCTTGTGGAGCTCGCCTCGGTGAGCGA
>JANNDD010000791.1:0-2026 GCA_031387365.1 Armatimonas sp.
ATGGACCTGCACGCGGATGCGATCCAGGGCTTCTTCGATATTCCTGTGGACCACCTCACGGCCATCGGAGCCATCACGGATTATTTAGCGACCAAGAACTTAGAGAACACCGTCGTGGTCTCGCCCGACGAGGGCCGTGTCAAGAAAGTGCGCAAGATCGCCTCGCGCCTGCACTGCCCGCTCGCCGTGGGCTACAAGTTCCGCCCCAGCCACGGGATCGCCGAGATTTCTGGCCTCGCGGGTGATGTGAAGGGCAAGACGTGTATTGTCTACGACGACATGATCTCCACGGGCGGCTCGATCAACGAGATTATTGACATGCTGATCGCCAGCGGTGCCAACCCCGAGATCTATGTCGCCTGCACCCATGCCGTGCTGGCCGGGCCCGCCGTCGAGCGCCTCTCCCGCCCGGAGATCAAGGAGCTGATCGTCACCGACACCATCCCGATCTCGCCCGAGAAGCGCACCGAAAAGACCACCGTCATCTCCGTCGCCCATCTCTTCGCTGAGGCCATCCGCCGCATCTGGACCGGCGACTCTGTCAGCGAGCTCTTCAACGACTAGCTGTCTGCACGCGACCTCAGATTCACAAGTTGCTCCTCTAGAGTTGGGCCGAAACGACAGCGTTTAATCCCCTCCTCCAGCTTCCAGCGTGGTGCACGCATAGCAACCAGATCGTGCATCTCATCGAAATTTCGGAGAGGGCAGCCTTCGAAAAATGCCTGCTGTGTCTCGCTATCCTGAGAGCGAACAAGGCACTGGTTCACGACCACCTGCACCAGCCGCGCTTGTACTTGTGGCGCAATGCCGTAGCGCTCCAGCAGGGTGAAGACCGTGGGGATATTGGTGCAGCGCATCGTGGTGAGAACCGTGATCCCGGCCTCGGCGGCTTCCACGGCGGCGCGGGCGCTCTCGGCATCGTGGATACTGCCTAGAAACAAAACATCGGGACGGGCTCGCAGAACGGTCTTGAGGGCTTTGTCGAGCGTGTGGCCACAAAACGGGTTGAGCTGAATCTGCGTGATGCCGAGAAGCTCGTACTCGACAGGCTGCTCAATGGTGTAGATCGACCGCTCTACTTTGTTTAGAGAGTGCAGGCAGGTCGCCACCGTCGTGGTGGTTCCACTGGCGCTTGGCCCCACAAAGACAAACAACCCTCCTTTTTGCTCCAGCGCATCCTCCAGCGGCACCAGAAGCTCGGGCAACATTCCGAGTGCTTCCAGCCCACTCTGAGGCAGAGACCCGTTTAGCAGACGCACGTTTACCGTATGCCCATACAGTGACGGAATTGTGGTGACACGCAAGTTCCAGTCTCTTCTACTGTGCTGAACTCGGATCGTCCCCACTTGTGGCACGAACAGTCGGGCGAGATCAATGTCCGCCATCACCATCACGCGCCGCGTTACCCGCCCTTGGAGGAGATTGGGAATTGGCAGAACCTCTTGAAGTTCCCCCTTGATGCGAAACCGCACGCGCATACTCTCACGCAGAGCTTCAAAGTAAATATCAGAGGCTTCCATGTCAATCGCATTCGAGAGAATCACATTGACCATCTTGACGATGGGATGAGCATCGTCGTCATCGTCGTAGTCTTCCTCCTGCTCTTGCCTTGTCAGAGCAAGCACCTCGGCTTCTTTAACAAGCTCAAAGGTCGCCGCAAGGTTCGCCCGCGCCGATTCCTCTGCAGAGAGCGGCTCTTGCTCCATCAGAGGAGGAGCCTCTAC
Organism: Armatimonas sp.; assembly: GCA_031387365.1. Lineage (GTDB taxonomy): Bacteria > Armatimonadota > Armatimonadia > Armatimonadales > Armatimonadaceae > Armatimonas. Next base: position 1,725 of record JANNDD010000791.1, read on the forward strand.
CACGAAACTCTCAAAGTAACCCATCACCGATGCAGACGAGTAGCGCCACCCAAACGGCCAGCGCTTCGTTGCGCTGAGCGTCCCAATGCGGCGCAGCTTCTCAATCTCTCGCACTGAGAGGCTCAGAAACCGAGCGACTTCACGGGCACTCCAACGCTCTTCTTTTTCCTCAACAACGGGTTCTGCGTCCATAGCTTATTTTACCGCTAAAAAAGCCGCCGACGTCGCCATCGCGGAAGGACGAGATGGCTGTGCTACAATTCTGCATGACCGCACAAGAACTTCTCGCCGAGCAGATTGAG
>JANNDD010000805.1:0-6168 GCA_031387365.1 Armatimonas sp.
TACCGCGTAGAAGCCGTAGTCGTCGGTCTCGCCGTAGCGGAAGCCCGTTTTTACACAGCCGCCTGCCAGCACCATCGTGAAGCCGTGTGGGTTGTGGTCCCGGCCATCGACGCCCTGGGCCACGGGGGTGCGTCAGAACTCCCCGCCGATCACCACCAGCGTGTCTTTGAGGAGCCCACGCGACTTCAGGTCCTTAATCAAGCCCGCAATCGGTTTGTCCACCTCAGCGGCGTTGCTCGTGTGGTCTTTTCTCAGATCCCCATGCTGATCCCATTTATAGGAGTGCGTCACTTGGACAAAGCGCACGCCTTTCTCGGAGAAGCGCCGCGCCAGAAGGCACTGGTGCCCAAAGTTGCGCGTCTTGGGATCGTCGAGGCCGTAGAGTTTTTTGGTCGCATCGGACTCCCCGGCGATCTCTTGCAGCTCCGGTGCGGCGAGCTGCATCTTGAAGGCCAGCTCAAAGGAGCTCAGTCTCCCCTCCATCGCGGGGTCGGGGCCAGAGTGCGCCAGGTGCTCTCGCCCGAGCTGCCCGAGAAGCTCCAGCTCTAGCTTCTGCGCCTCACTGGGTGTCTCCGTGTTCTGGATAAACGGAATCTTCGCCTGGCCCGCATCAATGCTCGCGTTGCCAATGGGCGTGCCTTGTGTCCATGCGGGCAGAAATGCAGAGCTCCAGTTGCCGACACCGCCGTGTGTGAGGGTCGGGCAGATGGTGAGAAAGCCTGGCAGGTTTTGATTTTCCGTGCCCAGGCCGTAGGTTACCCAGGAGCCCATGCTCGGGCGCACGAACGTGTCGCTGCCGGTGTGCATCTCCAGAAGCGCCCCGCCATGGCGCGAGTTCGACGCGTGCATGGAGTTAATAAAACACAGGTCATCCACGCAGCCGCCAAGGTGCGGAAAGAGACTACTCACCTCGATGCCGCTCTGACCGTAGTGCTTGAACTCCCACGGGCTCTTGAGCAAGTTGCCCGTGGGGCTGGAGACGATGCGCGGGATCGTGCCCGGAAACGGCTTTCCTGAGTCGCGGGTGAGTAGTGGCTTGGGATCAAACGTGTCCACCTGGCTCGGCCCCCCGTGCAGGAACACAAAGATGACGCGCTTGGCCTTCGCGGGAAACGGCGGTGCTTTGGGCAGGAGCGGGTTTTGGCTCGTACCCTGCGCTTTTGCCTCCTGGTCCAGCAGGCTTAGCAGTGCGAGATTGCCAAAACCAATGGCGCTGCTCTTGAGAAGCGCACGGCGAGAAAATTCTTGATTAGTCCACATAGAGAAACTCATTGGCGGCGATAAGGGATTTGCAGAGGCTCTGCCAGGCGCTCAGGCGCGGGTTGGGCGCTTTGGCGTAGGCGGCCTCGAAGCGGGTCAGAAAATCGAAGGCGCGCAGAAGCTCGGCGGTTGTGGCCGGGCGTCCGTAGCAAGTGAGGTAGAGCAGGCGCACCCGCTCGGCGTCGTCTAGGTCGGTCTGTTTGAGCAGCGCCTCGGACTGGGCTTTGGTGGCGCTGAGAACCACGCTACTGTTGAGCATAAACAGTGCTTGCGGCGCAACTGTGGTGCTGGGCCGGTCACCGTTCATCACCGTGGGATCGCCAAAATCAAATGCGGTGTAGACATCGTACAGAGCGCTGCGAACCACGGGCAGATAGACGGCGCGGCGGCGACTATCGTACTTCACGGGGTCGGCGTTGGCGGTACTGGTGACATACTGTCGGGGGCGAAAATTCAGCAGCGTCCCCCCCATGGTCTTGTCTAAAGTCCCGGCGACGGCCAGAATGCTGTCGCGGATCGCCTCGGCTTCTAAGCGATGCCGGGGAAAGCGCCAGAGCAGGTGATTGTCCGGGTCGAGCGCGGCGGCTTTCGCATCAAACTTCCCGCTCATCAAGTACGTATTGGTGAGCATCAGCCGCTTATGGAGTTTTTTGAGGCTCCAGCCATCCTCTTTCACAAAGCTGACTGCGAGCCAATCCAGCAGCTCCGGGTGGGTTGGCAAGTCTCCCAGCGCCCCGAAGTTATCCACCGAACCGACTAGGCCGCGCCCGAAGCGCCAGCGCCAGACCCGGTTGACAAAGACACGCGCCGTGAGCGGATTTTTCGCCTCCGTGAGCCACTGCGCCAGCTCCAGCCGTCCGCTACTATTCATCGGCAGTGTGGGCTGGTTCTCCCCCGAGATGGCGGTGGGGAAGCGACGGAAGCACTCCTCACCCAGCGTCAAATAATTGCCACGCAGGTGGACTTTTAAGTTCGTCGGCGTCCCCTCGCTCACGGACATCGCACGCGGCAGGTCGGGCTTAGACTTTTCCAGCGCCGTGCGTTCATCGTCGAGGCGCTTCAGCTCGGCCTGAACGGGTGCTGGGAACAGGCGATCTGGTTTATCGGGAAGCTCAAGGCGCGCTTCCAAGCCATTTTTGAGGCGATCCGCAAGCCCAGCAACCAGCTCGGGAATCAGCCCCGTCTCCGCCGCGACCGCCTCCAGGCTCTGTGTGAGGGGTGCATCGGGTCGGGCGATTAGCAGCAGCTTATCGAGGTGCGGGAAGTAGCTGTCGCGCTCCAGCTTGAGCGTATTGGCTCCGGCTTTTAGCGGGAAAACTCCCTCAGGGAACCACTGCTGGTGCTGGGGATAGAACCCCCCCGTCACTTTCCCAGCGGCGTTCGAGGCTACCAGAGTGCCATTCACATAGACCCGCACGGGCCTCGGATCGCCCGAGGCGTAGCGCAGATCAAGCTGGTAGGGCCCGGCTGTGGGCACGGAAATCTCGTACTCGGTGCGGTTGGGGTACTTCTCGGCATTTACCAGGACACCGATCTCTTTGCCAAAGCCGCCCTTGTCTTTATTGACATTGCCACGGGTGAAGTCCTCGGCCTCCCGGATAAGTGCCCCAGCGGGCACAGCACCGTTTGGTGTAGAGATCGCGGCGCTCAGGGTCACTGCGGCTTTCTGCGTGGCCAGTAGCTGGCGAGCCGCTTTCTCGTAGGCGGCGGTCTGTGGGCGCACCTGCTCTAAAAGAACTTTCTCAGCGGCGTCGCGCTTTTTACTGACATCATCACGTCGGGTCTTGATCTGCGCCTCGATCGCGGCAAGCTTCTCCTGGTCCTCTTTGGGAGCGAGCGGGCGCTCGTTCCAGTCGGCCATGTTCTTAAAATTAAGCATGGTCTTCGTGGACTTGAAGATCCCGGCGAGCGCGTAGTAATCTCTGGCCGGGATGGGGTCGAACTTATGATCATGGCAGCGTGCGCAGCCAATAGTGAGGCCGATAAAGGTCTTGCCGAGCGTGTCCACTTGCTCGTCGATAATATCGAGTTCCTGCTTTACGGGGTCATCCTCGGCGAGCATCTTAGGGCCAAGGGCGAGATAGCCCGTAGCGATAATGCCCTCGTCGCCCGCGCCGGGCATTAAGTCGCCGGCGAGCTGCTCCTGAAAGAAGCGATTGATGGGCTTGTCGGCGTTGATTGCATTGATCACGTAGTCACGGTAGCGCCAGGCGTTGGCATAGACAAGGTTTTCGTCCACCCCGTTGGAGTCGGCGTAGCGTGCCACATCAAGCCAGTGTCGGCCCCAGCGCTCGCCGTAGGTGGGGGAGGCTAGTAATCTGTCCACCACGCGGGCAAACGCGCCAGGCTGCGTGTCGGCCAGAAACGCGTCTATTTCTTTTGGTGTCGGTGGCAGGCCCGTGAGGTCAAAGGTCGCACGACGGATCAAGGTGCGCCGATCGGCAGGCGGCGCAGGCTTGAGCCCCTGGGACTCCAGCTTCGCCAGCACGAGAGTATCTAAGGGATTTTGCGCCCACCAGCGCGCCTTAACTTTAGGAAGCGTCGGTGCCACTTTGGGTGGCACAAACGCCCAGAATACCCCTTTGGGCTTTGTCGGCGATTTTGTGGCACTCGGCCAGGGCGCACCGGCGGCGGCCCAGCCCGTGAGTGCGGCTCGTTCTTCAGCAGGCAGCTTGCCCGACGGCGGCATCTTGATGCTTCCCGTGTAGGCAATTGTGGCGATAACTTGCTTGGCCTGCGCCCCTGAGATCGCCTGATCCAGCCGCAGGTCGCCGAGCTGCTGCTTGGGGCCGTGACAGGCAACGCAGCGTGCCAGAAGCGTCGGGCGGACTCTGGACTCAAAGGCTTGCGTACTATTAAATGCTTGTGTACTACTTTGGCTCTGGCCGGGAGCGGGCACAGCCAGCGCCCCCAGAATCAGAAGGGGTGTCGCGAGAAGATAGCCTGCTGAGAGAAATTGCATGGTGGTTATAATTATTATAGCCGGTTTAGCCCACAGATTCACCGAAGTTTATCGGTGATGTCCTCAAACTGCAGAGGATTTTGCAGCGTCGAGTAGTAGCTCCTATCCGGCAGGCGTGGGAAATTCTCGCCGTAGACATGTGTCAGGATCAAGCGAAAGGTGTTGATGGGAGTGAGGTCGTCGGTGAGATACGGTGCGCCGCCGGGGACGAGCACTGCCTGGAAGTTAGAGAATGCCTCGTTTACGTTCGTGCGCTCGCGGCTCTTCCAGTCGGTCTGCATGCGTGAGCCATGATCGCCCATCAGAATAATAACGGCGGGGCGCGTCTTGTTTTTCTGGAGCGCGTCCATGGCCTCAAGCACCTTCTGATTGATGGCTAGGAGCTGATTGGTGTAGCCCTCACGGTAGGCTTTTTCATTGCCTTGTCCAAAGTCAGTGGCATCCCCAAGGGAGAACTGCGCCTTGGCAGGATAGATCGCCTCGCCATTGCGGCCCAGCACAAACGGAGGATGCGGCGCGAGAACATGCACAAAGACAAACTTCGGACCCGGAATGCGTGCGGTATCCGCAATGTGCGAAAGGCTCGCCAGAAGCTGAGCACGGTGCTTATCGTAGGCGGGGTGATCGTCGTAGAGTAGAAAAGCCAAGGGAGTGAGTGAGAGCAAGAGGCGCTCGTAGGGGCTTTTATCGGAGAGCACGGGGCCAGTGTCCGTGAGGCGTTGGTCTGCGTTGGTTAGCGCGGTCGGGGAAAAACCGCTGGGCACATCAATAATCTGGTAGCCACGGGTGCGCAGAAGCGCAACCAACCGGTTGTTCTGAATCCAACTCGCGCCTTGCTCCACTCCGCTCGCGCGCGGATTCGACGGCAGATACTCCAGATTCAGCGTGGCGGCCACGGCCAGCACGGTCTGAATGTAATTTGCGTGGCTCTTGCGCAGCACCCGAAAGCCGCGTGTCTCCAGCGCCTGTAAAAACGGCGTATTATCCAGACCATAGAGTGCCTGAAGCTGATCCTGCCGGCCATAGGCATCCAGCACGATGCAGTAGAGATCCGGCGTTTTAGGTTCGGATTTGCGCTCCGTCTTCGCTAGGGGAGAGAGAACAGGGGCCTTGGTCACCGGGAACTCGGTTGAGGCACTAGGCTTGAAAAGCGAGTAGAGCGCCATACTGAGGTAGCTCAGACCCACCGCCCAGATTGGAAGCAGTGCTTTTTTCGTCTCGTACCGCCCCCACAGAACCGCACTGAGCACGCCCGTTAAAATGAGTAGCCAGCAGACTGTTTTTCGTCCTTCTTGCGAGAAATCCAAAAGACCTGGAAAGATGAGGACGAAGATCATCCGCAAGGACATTTCGAGGGGAGGGGCCATCAGCGCGAAAGAAAAGAAGGCGAAGAGAGATATAGAAAGCGCGAGTGGGGCCCGACCCGGCGTGCGGTGGCTCAGGAGGTAAAACAATCCATAGAGTATCCCTGAGCCAGCCACCACGAGCAATAGTGGCCTGAGAAGCTCCTGTGCTTGAACCTCTGCGCGGTTGATCGCGTAGAGTGAGAGGAGGGGGGACAGTACAAAACACAGGGGGTGGAGGAAGGAGAGGGAATGCGCAAGACGCTTCACTGATTTTTTGCCTTCAACAAATAGAGAGTGCGCTCGGTGCCGGGTACGGGGGCGCGGCGCAGGCAGTTAAAGTGCGGCGCCAGCGCGGCCTCGAAACCGGCTTGTGTGTAGCTTGGGAAAATATCAGGTCGGTGTGCCAGCAGGCGCTTGACTTGGGAGTCGGACTTGGGGACGAACTCGACGATCACTTGACGGCCCGCCTTCGCGAGAAAGGCTAGAATGCGTGGCAGTGGCGTGTTATTGGCCAGCGCAAGATGGTGTACTAGTGCAAGTGCCAGCACCACATCGGCGGGGCCACGATCCAGCAGTGACTCCCGCTCGGTTTCGGCCCAG
>JANNDD010000823.1:0-1447 GCA_031387365.1 Armatimonas sp.
CTGTCTGCCAGCGCCTCCGGGGGCTAGCAACAGAGATCGAGGAAAAATGGCACTTCGGTGTTGTTCACCTGCTTGTCGAGGAGCATGTCATCCAGGCGCACCGAGGATGGCGAATCGAAATCCCCGTTCCCGAGCTGGACGATTACATCGGCCAGCCTGAGGATGGAGAGCTCGTACCACTGCCGCCAAGTGCGGAGGAGTGCCTTGAACTGCTGGAGCAGATCCTAACGACCTGCCGAGGTGTTCGCGGCATTGACTCGCCTGCCGTTCCCAAGCCCGAGCAGCTACACGCTGTAGAGGCCCTATTAAAGCGGACGTAGCTCCGTTCTCGTTTCCCCAGATCACCGGGCCATGCTGCCCGGAGACGGGTGGTCAATGGCTCGGTCTTTTCTGTTTTGAAAGGATACCAACCCCATGACCGCCCAACGGTCTCCCGTTTCATTGGATGAGGCGAGACTTCTCGCCAACGTCAACGAGCGGGCGCAACGCTTATTCGAGGACGGATACAGAATCCGCTGCCTCGACGCCAACCGTTATTTGGTTCGATCCCAACAGGGTGCAACCTACACAGTAGATCGCTTGGAGAACACCTGTTCATGCCCCTTCTTTGAGAAGCATGGCGGGCGTTATCCCTGCAAGCACACCCTCGGATGGAGAAAGCTCCTGCTCACGCAGAGAGCCGCCATCGCACGACTCAGTGCACGCTGGGAGGCGGTGGAACGCGAGGCGAGCATTGAGCAAGTGCTGCAAAGCGCGACTCGCGTTCTCCAGAAACGTTTGGAGGTGCCGACATGTCCCTGACGATTTCCCGCTACAAGGGCGGGAGGCACTGGGCGGTACGAGAAGCCGATACCGGCTCGCTCGTGGTCGTCACGGTCTACCGCAAGGGTGCTGCCGAAGTCGTGCGAAGGCTCACCGGGCAAGTCCCGGAGAGAGTGAAGCGGCAGAGGCGCGAGACCTTCGTTTATGAGACAAAACCTTCACAGGAGGTGACTTCATGAGCGGTTATACCCGCCCCATCAAGTTTCTCCTGGGTAAGGTCTACGTCACCCCTGCCGCCGTCGAAGCCCTGATTAGAAACGAGGAGGAGCTGATGCACCTACTCAAGCGCCATCGGGAAGGAGACTACGGCGCGGAGATGTGCTACGACGACCGAGTCGTAAACGAACAGGAGATTAAGCGCGGCGGTCGAGTTCTCTCCAGCTACACCCTGAAAGACAGCACTGTCATCTGGATAGTGACCTCGGCGGGCTGGCAAGAGACTTTAGCAATGATTCGCGAGGAGTACTGACCCATGACCATTCCTAAGGATGGCCCCAAAGTCATTGTGCTCCACACGGACGATCAAGTCTTCTGCTTCACCGACAGCAACGGCTGCGAGTGGCATTGGAACGCAGGTGCGGGAATGCGGCTGGTGGAAGCCAGCGGCAGACAGCCTATGACGTTC
>JANNDD010000892.1:0-13782 GCA_031387365.1 Armatimonas sp.
GTTCATGGGGGCGAAAAGAAAGAGTAAGAAATGTCAACGTATTCACCCCTTCGGTGGGGGTTTTTAGGCTGTGGCTCCATTGCCAACCGCCTGGGCGCGGATGTGTCCAAGCTAAGCGATCATAAGATTCAGGCAATCGCCTCGCGCGATCCGGAGAAAGCGGCCAAGTACGCCGCGAAGTTCGATGTGCCGACCCAGCACACCGGCCCCGATGCCTACACCAAGCTCGTCAATGACCCGGAGATTGATATTGTCTACGTGGCGACACCGCATAACTTCCACCGTGAGCAGGTGCTCCTGGCACTGAACGCGGGCAAGCACGTGCTCTGCGAGAAGCCCTTCACTGTCAATGCCAAAGAGACGGAGGAGCTGGTTGCCAAGGCGCGGGAAAAGGGCCTGTTCCTGATGGAAGGTGTCTGGAGCCGCTGTTTCCCCGTCTGGGTGAAGGTGCGCGAGCTGATCGCCGAGGGCGCGATTGGCAAGGTGCGCCAGGTTTACTCGGACTTTGGCTACGGGGCAGGCACGCTGGATGATAAGAACCAGCTGATTATTGCCAATCCCAACGGACGATTGTTCTCTCGCGAGCTAATCGGCGGTGGGCTCATGGATGTGGGGGTCTACCCGATCAATATCGCCATGATGCTACTGGGGGAACCAAGTGTGGTCAAGGCGTTCGGGCAGCTTGGGAGCACGGGTATTGACGAAAATGTCGGGGTGGTGCTGGGCTTCCCCGATGGCTCCCTTGCGACCTGCGCGACCTCGATCCAAGTCACTACGCCCTTTGTCACCACGATTATCGGCACCAAGGGTAAGATTGAGGTTCCGTTCTGGTGGCGTCCCAAGAGCCTGATTCTAACAGCCGATGGTCACACCCAGACACTAGAGTTTCAGCACGAGGGCGAGGGCTTTCAGTTCGAGGCGATGCATGTGGCGGAGTGCCTGCGCGCCGGAAAGACCGAGAGCGAGATTCTCCCGCTCGAGGGAACACTGGCCGTCATGCGCACTTTGGATGCGGTGCGTGTGGAGATTGGTCTCAAGTACCCCGGCGAGTAGCCTTTGCCGTGCGTCTATGCCACTCCGCGAAAGCGCCGATCTGCCCAACGGGTGGCGTACTGGAGCTGAAGGACATAGCGTGTCCGGTCGGAGAGGTTCGGTGCGCCCCGGTGCCAGCACTGGTGGTTGGTGAGATAAAGATCCCCCGCCTTGCAGAACACCGACACGGGGCCCTGTCCTTCAAACACTGGATTCTCTTCGTCTTTCGGAGGGCGACGGCCTGAGTAGTGGCTCCGGGGTACAAACTGTGTCGGGCCGTGCGCCTCGGTCTCGATATCACTCAGCGCCACCTGCACCGTCAGCCAGAGCACGGGCAGGCGAATCCGGGCATCGAAGCGCGGGATCTCCTCGGGGAGGGGCAGCTCCAGTACATCGTCCACATGCCAGAGCGAGATCGCCTGCCCCGGCTCGTTACGGATCACATTGAGGGCATTGAAGGCGGGCTGTGGCCCCAGCGCTGCGCTCGCCAGCGCTTGAATCTCAGGCCGCTCGACGAGGCTGGCGAAGAGCGGGTTGTACTCCGCGCCCCGTCGCAGCACAAACGCCCCGTAGACATGCGAGATAAACTTCGGGTCAACGTGCTCGCGGCTGGCAAAACACGCATCGGTTTTCTCACGGAGCGCCGTTACTTCGTCGGGCGTGAAGATGCCAGGGACATGGAGAAAGCCCTCGCGGAAAAAGACATCAATGTCAGTGGTCATCTTGGGAGTTTACCTGAACTTTGGCAGCTGCTCACGCGTGACGACGTGAGAACTTTCGTAGAGTGCGCGAATCTGCTCATCCGAGTTTTTCTCAAAAGTCAGCTCCGCCCAGCTCATGAAAAAGCACCAGCGCGGCTGCTCGGTGAGCATCTTGGGGGTGGGAAGCCGGTCACACTCACCAATCGCCATGGGTTTGTTGCCCACAATCGGCAAAATATAGTCGTACCAGCTCTGGTTAAAGCCCTGATCATAGACATCAAAGGCAAAGATCTCCCAGTAGCGTGCGCCGGGATTGTACTCCGCGAAGTCTCGGGTCATGTCCTGCATGTCCCAGGTCCAGATTAAGTTCGTGAGTTTTTTTGTCTTGGTCAGATAGTCATGAGTCAGCCGATAGAGCTTCGCCGTACCCTCAGAGCCGGGTCTGCCGCCCCACCAGAACTTCCCCTGGTTCATCTCGTGGAGAGGCCGGAAGAGCACAGAGACATTGCTCTCTTTGAGGAACTGTAAGTACACCGCGTAGCCGTCGAGGCGCTCTTTCCAGACTTGGTTGAGCGCGCCACCGTCGGTCACTAAGTCCGTCCACTGCGTGTCGCTCAAGTGGCTCATGATCCCGCCCTGCCAGCGGCAGACCTCTGGCTGAGTGGGCGGAGCGACATGGGCGAGAAGCTGAACAATCGAGCCTTGTTCCCACTGGCGCTTGCACTCTTTTACCATCGCCCAGCGGTTCTCAACATCGGCCTTGCTAAAAAGAAAATCCCCACTCCACAGACCCGGGTACTTGCCCGTGCGCTTGAAGATCTCGTCGGTCTGGAGCGACGGCTTGCTATTGGGCTCGCGGTTATGAATGCCGGAAACCGTCTGCTTGCCATCAATGCTCTTAAGATAGTCTAAAACTGTAACTTTGTTCATGGTGTTATTGGATTGTGACATCGCAGAAGGTCAGAGCCGCGATTCCGTTGGTTCCTCGCAGGAGCCGCTTCTGGCTCCAGGCCACGCTGTCCAGATAGGTAATTTTCTGTGCCGTCGTCGGCTCCGTGAGCGTGAGTGTGAGCCGGTTGCCCGAAACCACGCCCGAGGCTAGCTTTCCTTTTTGGCCGTCGAGATAGAACTCGCTCACCAGCGCACTGTCCCAGACAATGGCCTGATCGAACTCCAGAGTCAGAGTGTCTTTCTTGGCGCTGGCAAACGTCGCGCGCTTCAGATTTGGTGGCGTGATCGGCTCCGTAAAAATCTTGCCGTAGCTGTCGCGCTGGATTATCGGGAAGATCAGGCGGGCGAACTCGGCGTAGCCTGCTGCGGGGAAGTGGCAGCCGCCGGGCGGGTCAATCCCCAGCGTAGACATGATGCTCATTGTCGAAAAGAGCGCGGGAAGCTGGCGCTGGACATCGCGGAGCTGATTATCGGAGCCATCAATGCCCATCGCGCACGACTTGGGCCAGATCTGGAAGAGATAGTGGCGCTGGAGATTCGGGAAGTCCAGCTTCCAGGCGGCAGTAAGCTCAATAAAGTACTCCCGATAGGTCTCCCAGCCAAAGCCGCCCGTGGGGCCATCCGCGCCCTGATCGTTCTCGCCCTGGTGCCAGAGAATCCCTCGAATACCGTGGGTGAGCCCCGCTTTTTGGACACGCGCCAGCAAGCGCCCGTAGATGGTGGCAGGGTCGGTAGGGTTCTTGGGGTTGCGCTGATGCTGGTCAATACGTGTGCCCCCAACCGCGCCATTCAGAATGCAGATGGGCACCTTCTCGCTCTCTATGAGTCGCCGCGCTAGCTCCATCCCCCAGTAGCCGATCTCACCCGTCTTGCCATCTTGATTTCTATGGCGAGCGTCTTCCCAGCGCGTCCCAAACGTGCGAATCCACTCGCTCTGGTAGCTAGGTGTCTCTTTCCCAAAGTCCGTGGCGACTGTGTTGGACTGGCCTTGGAGGATAAATGCATCGCCGCAGACAATGTTCTTGGCCGTGCGCAAGACTGTTGCATTGCCACCCAACACACTTCCAAAGATGACCTCATAGCGAATCAGGCCAGGCTTGAGCGGCACCAAGAACGCGTACGCCCGACTCGCATCAAGCTTCTGCGAGGTGGTTTTCACCAGCACCCCGTCGGCGTAGAGACGCAGAAAGACCGAGTCAGCAGCCTGCGGGAGAACCCCGTTGTAGTGGAGTGTCCCCTCATTTTTGACTGCACTGCGGTCGTAGAACTGGTTGTCCACGGGCTGCTCATCGGGGGCGGGCTTACGCTCGATCCAGGGATCGGCCTTGGGTTCGGTGACGGAGATTTTTGTGGTCTGGGTCACGGGCGCACCGCCATTGTCCACCGAAACGCTCACCGTGAGTGTCCCGCTGTTTTGGGCACGGGTGAGGCGCAGCTTGCCAGGAAGCACCTCTTTGCTGGTCGCGAGCCCGTCCACTTTCCAGGAATAGCGCAGTGGCAGAGCGTTCTTGCCCGCTGCCACTGCCGTAATTTCAATCGGTGTGCGTCCGCCCCACTGGCGCGGGGCTTTGAGCGAGATCACAGGATCGGGGATCGCCTCTTGGACAGTCACGGGGATCTCGCGCGTCTTCACTCCCTCGGGATAGATAGCCTTGAGCAAAAGCGTGTGCTTCTGGTTGCCGCGCACCCGGCCCGCCTCCAGTGTGTAGGAAAGCTGATCAACACCGACGACTCGCTCGGGGCCGTCGCCTCTGAGTATCCAGCTGAGTTTCTGTGCCCCTTCTGCCTTTGCAGTAACCGTGGCTCGCTCGCCCTCGCGCACCGTGAGCTGTTGCGACGAGACAGAGAACTCACTGCCAGGCTGCACGAGCATTCCCACCAGCGTCTGCAAGGGTTTCTGGTTCTCATACTCCAGCCGCACCCAGTCGGCAGAGCGTGCCACCGACGACACCCGGACTTCATCCATCTCGCCCACAAAGTCGTAGCTGTTGTACCAGCCCCCGATCCAAAAACGTGCAGGGTTTTGGATATTCAATGGTGCGCCTTGGGACTGCGCCATGCCGTCCAGGACACCGTTCACGTAGACCCGCGCGGTGCCCTTTTCGTAGGTATGTACCACGTGGAGCCACTCGCCCAGCTTTTGCTTGATCTTACTTTCAACACCCGCATCGGAGAAGTAGCAGTCCATACGGATGTGCGGGGGGCTCTGAAACAGCATCGTGACTTTGCCCTGGCGCTCCTCGTTGCCCCAGCCGACAATGCGCACGTTGGGCCGTTCCGCCCGGAACCACACCTGCGAGCTATGCGGCTGGTTGCCCGTGGGAAAGCCTGTCAGTTTCTCACCGCCCGCGATTCCCTGGTTCGCGGCAAAGCGCCGCGCCGCCCCTATCGAACCCGGCGCAACCGTCGTTCCCTTGTTGGTCGCTGTCAGCATGCCCGTTGCATCGGTCAGCGTCTCATCCATGTGCCAGACCGTGAGATAGCCGTTGCTTGCATTAAAGACAGCCGGGCCGCTGGACGCACTCTTGGCCGCGGGGTCGCCCCAATGCAGCCGCAGCTCCTGGCGTGCGTTGCCCGTGATTTTCGGCACCCGCACCCAGAGACTCGCCGTCCCTGCCTGCGCATCCCACTGCTCGATCTGAAAGGCTAGCGGCGTGCCGCTGCTGTCTGTTACGCGCAAGTCCTCGCCGTGGGGCTGGGCCTGGGCAAAGGGAAACGTCTCGCGGCGGAGGCGAACCAGCACCGGAAAGTCTGTGAGTGTCACCGATGCGGGCAGGTTTGCACCGTCAGGGGTGGTGAGCAGATAGAGCGAGCCGGAGGGGTGCCTGTTGCGCTTTCCCCCTCCCCCGACCTCGCTCGGCTCGGCCACCCCCTCCGGCTGATCGCTCGTTCCTCGCTGCGAAGGGGGGCGTTGGGGGGATGCCGTCTCCCTTCGCGAAGCCGGAGGGGGTGGCGAGCTTAAGCGAGCCGGGGGAGGTAAAACAAAAATAGGTATCACTTGCTCACCACCCGTGCTTCGGCCCAGGTTCCCAGGACATTGTCGCCGGTGAACTCTAGCATGATGCAGCCTTTGTTCGTAACATCAATATCAATGGGCTTTGGCGGCGCATCGGGGCGGAGCTTGCCACTATCAAAGAGCATTTTATTGCCAAAGAAGTCCTCCTCCATCACCCGAAAGCGCCCCTCAGCAGTGGGCGGGTTGGAGGGGTCTAGCCCAACCGTGGCTTGGAACCGGCTCGCGCGACCACTGAGCTTGTACATGGCGACCGACTTGCCCTGACAGCCGAGACCCTTGCGGTAGAAATTCTCACCCAGCACCAGCGGCTCTTGCCGTGTGCTCAGGCCATTGACGGGGGGATTACCGCGCCGCCAGATGTAGCACAGATCACTGAGATAGGTGATACCGCTCTTAGTGACCGTGTAGCGCTCTAAAGGCAGAGGCTCAGGAGCGGGCAGAGGGCGGCCACGGGAGCCAATACGAAGAAGCACGTGCTCGTGCTGCGCGAGGCGTGGGCTGGTAAAAGCGCCTTCGAACGTGCCGATGTCTTTGCGAAGCCACAGATCACGAACTTTTTGACGACCCGTTAGTCCAATCAGCTCCCACGGAACCGTGATTGCGGCGGGCTTATTGCTCTTATTGAGAATCAGCACGGCGGTCGTCCCATCGGCGAGGGGCTTGTTGTAGACCTCCTGGCCGTTGTTTTTGAAGACTTTGTAGCCCTGAATGCCGCGTGGGTCCTGGTTGATCGCGATCACTTCCTTGGCCGTCAGAATTGCCCGAACACTCTCGGGCATCTTACGCAGGTCGTTGCCCGCCATGAGCGGTGCGGCCAGGATGCACCAGAGGCTGAAGTGAGCACGGCTCTCAGTGTCTGTCTTGAGGTTGCCCACTTGCAGCATGTCGGGGTCGTTCCAGTGCCCTGGCCCGGCGAACTGCCCGAGGCCATTGAAGGCCGGATGGGTCACGTGGTCGCCCGCCGACGTCTCAGCGCAGTTGTAGACCGAGTCCATATTCGGGTAGATGTCATACGATGTCCGCCAGAGCTGGCCGATCTTCTCGCCGCCCCAAGCCCACGCGCCACTGCCAAAATCGGACATGCTCAGAATCATCGGGCGGCCTGTCTTGGCAATCGCATCCCGGTAGAGCGTGTAGTCATCGCTACTGAGGCGCTTATTGAGCTCGGCGTAGCAGCTATCGAGCTTAAGATAGTCTACGCCCCAGCTTGCAAAAGTCGCCATGTCGGTTGCCTCGTGCTGGTAGCTTCCAGCGAGGCCCTGGCAGGTTAGCTTGCCCCGGTCTTCGTAGATGCCAAAGCGCAGCCCTTGGGCATGTATATAGTCTCCGATGGCTTTCATGCCGCTGGGGAACTTCGCTGGGTCGGCCACTAAAATGCCCTTGCTATCGCGCTCTTTTTGTAGCCAGCCGTCGTCGAGTACTAAGTAGCGGTAGCCCGCATCGCGCATCCCAGAGCGCACCAGTGCATCGGCGATCTCCTTGATGGTCTTCTCGTCAATTTTCTGCTCAAAGGCGTTCCAGCTATTCCAGCCCATCGGCGGTGTCTGTGCAAGTTGTGTCATGGTTTTCTCTTTCCGCGGAGGCGCACCGGTTTGCCGCGCTGGCCCGCTTGCAGGGGATACAGGTTCCACTGGCTGGTGCCAGCGGGCTCGAGGTGAAACTCGCGGGTGTTGTCACGCAGCTCGGCCTTGAGCTTCTCGGGGAATGCGCCAGTTTGCCGCGCGGTCTCCCACTGGTGAATGGCTTCGAGAATCGCGGGAATCGCCCCGAAGCGCTTTGCGGTCTCAGTGGAAAGGGGATCCGCACTTAGCTGCGCGGTGCTGGCGAGGCTGGTCGCGAGGGCGAAGCCCGCATCGAAGCCCGCCGCGCGTGCCAGCAGCCACTCGGCGTCTTCGATGGTTGTCTCGGGGCGCAGGGCGAACCAGCCCAGCATCCGGGGCATGAGGTTGCGGGAGTAGTGGAGCTGGTTTTTAAAGCGATAGAGCGTCTGGCTTTCTCGAAAGCCTGCGTACCAGGGCTCGCCCCAGTTCATGCGGGTGTAGACATGCCAGTTGAAGTGCCCGGGGTTGCTGGCATCGTTGATCTGTCCCTTGAGCTCGGGGGAGAGCGTGTAGTACCAGCTCTGCGTGAAGAGCGTCCGTCCGTACTGCCCCATGCCCGTGGACCAGTTGCCCTCCAGGCCGTCGAGCGAGATTTGCAGCGTCCCGGTTTGATTGCAGAGCGCCGCGATATTCTTCGCCACGTCCTGGGTCAGCGAGGCATCGGTCAAGAAGACTTTGTAGTCGTGGTCCATCAGCTTGCCGACGGTGCTCTGGCTCGCGTGCGCCGTGGCCTGCGTCCCCCACGCCCCGCGCTGGCAGCCGAGAAGCCGCCAGGGTGCACTGGGCGAAACGCCTTCATAACGAATTAACTCGTCGCCGATTGCCACGGTGCTCAACGCAGTCTTCTTTATAAACGGCTCGGGGTCGGCAATTAGTAGCTCGGGCTGGGTGGCGGAGATACTTACCGTGAGTACACTCGTGCCGCTTCGGGCGAGGCGTGGGTCGGGGCGGGGCGTAACATAAGGATCGTTGGGGGTGAGAAAGTTCGAAAGCGTGTGGAAGCCGACCCGAACTCCCGCTTTCTTGGCACGCTCCACACACTCGCGCAGACCCGTGACCCCGTGAGGAAAAAGACTGGGCTTGAGGCGAAAGTGCCCCCAGGTCTCAAACGGCGAGCTATGATACAGATAGCGCAGCCCCGCCTTCAGGGTCATCTCAATCGCGCGATCAATCGTGCCCTCGCTAAAGTCCACGATGAGATAGGAGTCGGTCGCGCGGGGGGATTTCTTCGCCCAGATCCCATCAAGCAAGGGGTGCGGCAGGCCCTCCGCCACCTCAATCGCCCCGAGCGTGTCCAGTGCTTTCACGGCGGGACAGGCAAAGAGCGCGATCTTGCTACCGACCACGCCACCGTCATCGAAAGCGGGTGCGGGGAATTTCTCGATGCCCCAGTTGGCAATTAGCCGCGTCTGGCTACGGTTGCGGCAGTAGCACTGAATCACGCTCCCAAAGGCCGTGCGGCGTGCCGTATCGCCGCGAAAGAGCTGGTCTTTCTTGAGCGCATCGGGCAGATCCGGGTAGCTGCCCGTGTCATCGGCGGTGTAGTCGGGTTCAATATCGCTCTCCTGACCGGGAAAGCCTCCGAGGGTCTTGGCATTGAGCGCCTGAATCCCAATCGCAAACTCGGCATCGCGCACCACCCCCACAATCTCGCCAATGGTCTCGCCAATCACGGTCGGGTACGGCCCCCAGACCACCAGCTCGACAGTTTCTTTTGGGGCCACTTCCACCAGCTCCAGCGTGAGGTGGGTTGGCTTGGCCTGCACCGTGACTGCCACGCTGATGCCCGTCTTGCCAAAGCCAAGCGTCAGCCGCTTGGTCTTTGCGTTCCAGCGCGTGGTCTCGGGTGCGTGGAGTTTCCCGGCGATCCGTAGTTGCAGAAGTGGCGCAGGCTGCGCAGAGGCAAGATAGCTCCGGCCATCACGGCGGCGTACCAGCGCGACCAAGGCACCACAGGCCCCCAGAACAAAGGCGGCATCGCGGGTTGTCCAAGTAACGACGGTCTCTGTCTTTATCACACGCTACTATAGCCCAAAAAACGAGAAATTCCTCTTCGCTATTGTGTACAATAAGCGACGCTATGCACCGATGCCTTTTTGTTCTCTTGCCACTCGCGCTCCTCGGGGCGCTTGCACTCGCCAAGCGCGAGAGTCGCCTCTGGTCGCTCCAGCCGGTGCGCCTCCCACACGCGCCCACGGTCAAGAATGCGGCGTGGGTGCGCAATCCCATAGATGCTTTTGTGCTAGCAAAGCTCGAAGCCAAAGGTCTGAAGCCCGCACCGGAGGCCGATCGGCGCACACTCCTTCGGCGACTGAGCTTTGATCTCACGGGCCTGCCGCCCACCCCAGAAGAGATCGTCGCGTTTGTGAGTGACACGCGGCCCAATGCCTACGAAAAACTCGTGGACAGGTTACTGGCAAGCCCCCACTACGGCGAGCGCTGGGCACGACACTGGCTCGATGTGGCGCGTTTTGGTGAGAGCCACGGCTTCGAGTATGATCGTCTGCGCGAGCATGCCTGGCGCTACCGCGACTACGTGGTCAACGCCCTGAACGCCGACAAGTCCTACGACCAGTTTATCCGTGAGCAGGTCGCAGGCGATGTGCTGGAGAGTGCGGGTGAAGACGGTGTGATCGCCACGGGCTTTCTGGTCGCAGGGCCACAAGATGAGGCGGGAAAGGGCGCTCCCGGCCTTCAAGTGCGGCTCCGAGCGCGAGAAGAAGAGCTGGAGGACATGATCGGGCTGGTCGGCCAGACATTTCTCGGGCTGAGTGTCAACTGTGCCCGCTGCCACGACCATAAGTTCGACCCGATTCCCGCCAGAGACTACTACCGCCTCAAGTCCGCACTCGCGGGAGCCCAGCCCGGAAACCGCTCCGTGCTCACCAAGAAGCAAGCGGAGTCACGCTCCCTCCAGATGCAGCAGCTCCGTGCCAAACAAGCCGACTGCCAGAGTCAGATACGGCGCATCGAGGAGCCCATTCGGGCCCGCTTGCTTCAGCAGCAAGGAGCCACGAGCAGGTCTCTTCCCACCACTCCCCAGCCGCTTCTGCGCTGGACGTTCGATGACCTCCCTGGCGGACGCCTCACGCTCGATGGGAAGAGTGGGCGCTTTCAGAGCGAGCCACTGGCAGTAGAGATTCGGGAGAAAACGCTGGAGTCGTGGGTGAGCCTTGCGGATCTGAATCAGCACGGTGGGAGTGTGCTCACTCTGGAGGCCGATGGCGGGGCGCCCTTCGATGCCATTGTCTTTGGGGAGCGTCAGCGCGGCAAGTGGATCTCAGGCAGCGAGTTCTACAACCGTACCAAAGATTTAGAGGCCGCCGTGGAGACGGTAACACCGGGCGAGCTGGTGCAGCTGGTGAGCGTCTACCACGCTGACAACCGTATCGAGGTCTACCGCAACGGCAAGCCCTACGCCACTGCCTACACTCCTGTTGGTGAGAACGGGACACTGCGCACCTACGCGGCAGGCAAGAGCCATGTGCTGATCGGCCCACGCCACACCGGCTCGGGGGATTTCTTGCACGGCGAGATCGAGGAAGCGCGGCTCTACAACCGAGCACTGAGCGCGGCAGAGATCGCGGAGTCGTTTCGCAGTGCGCCGTTTCATGTCGCACCCGAAGCACTGGAGGCTGCCTTCACGCCCGATGAGCGCAAGCAGCGCAAGACGCTCACGGCGGAGAGCACCCGGCTAGCGGCGGAACTAAAAGCGCTGGAGACGCCGACTCTGACCTACGCGACCAGCTCCCAGCAACCCCAACCGACGGAGCTTCTCTTGCGCGGTGACGTGCAGTCAAAAGGCGAGATCGTGACGCCTGGAGGGCTCAGTGCCCTCACGGCCTACTCGCCTCACTTTGGCCTCGCCGCCGACTCCCCTGAGGCGCAGCGCCGCCTCGCACTGGCAAGCTGGCTCACGGATATACGTAACCCACTGACGGCACGGGTGATGGTGAACCGGGTCTGGCAGGGGCACTTTGGGCGCGGCATTGTCGGCACCCCGAGCGACTTTGGCAACAACGGCGAGAGTCCCAGTCATCCCGAGCTACTAGACTGGCTGGCGACCGCGTTCTCCGGCCCCGGTGCATGGAGCCTCAAGAAGCTACACCGCGCGATCCTGCTCTCTAGCACCTACCGTCAGTCCGGGCAGTTCGATCCCAAAGCCGCAAAAATAGACGCTGACAACCACCTGCTCTGGCGCTTTTCCCCGCATCGCTTAGAGGCCGAGGCCGTGCGCGATAGCATGCTCGCCATTAGTGGACAGCTCAACCTAGCCCTGGGTGGCCCCAGCTTCCGCCCATTTACCGTGAGCAACTACGGCTCAGATTTCTATCAGTTAATAGATAAAGATACCCCCGAGTTCAACCGACGGACGCTCTACCGGATGGGGGTTCAGAGTGCCCGCAACCCCCTGCTTGAAACGCTCGACTGCCCCGATCCATCCACCAAAACCCCCAAGCGCACCGTCACCACAACCCCTATTCAAGCCCTCGCCCTGATGAACGATAGCTTCGTCCTACGCCAGTCCCGCGCCTTTGCCACGAAAATCATTCACGAGGCAGGAAGCGCCCCCAGCGCACAGATCACTGCCGTCTACACCCGCGCCTTGGGCCGTCCGCCCACGCCCACGGAGCGCACCCGTGCTCTAGCGCACCTCAAAGCCCACCCACTCGATAGCCTCTGCTGGGCACTGTTCAACTCCAGTGAGTTTCTCTATGCAAAATAACCCGACCCATCGCCGTCATTTTCTCACCCAAGCCGCCGGTGGCCTCGGCTCCATCGCGCTTGCCGCACTGCTCGCCGATGAGGTGAAAGCCTACCCCCTAACCCCCGCCGGGCGGGGGGACAATGAGGAATCTTTCTTTTCTCCCCCCCGTCGGACGGGGGCAGGGGGGGTAGCTAAGCGCGTCATCCAGATTTTTTGTTGTGGAGGCGTCAGTCATATTGACACGTTTGACTACAAGCCTGAATTAATAAGAATGGATGGCAAGGAGTGCAAGAAAGTCTTCGACACGTTTTTTGCACAGCCGGGAAATCTGATGAAGAGCCCGTTTTCCTTTCAGCAACACGGCAAGAGTGGTAAGTGGGTGAGCGAGCTACTGCCGCACTTGGCGGGGCGTGTGGACGACATCACGTTTCTGTGCTCCATGAAGGCCAAGTCCGCTAACCATACCCCAGCCACGTTTCAGATGAACTCGGGCTTTACGCTCAATGGCTTTCCCTGCATGGGCGCGTGGCTGAGCTACGGCCTCGGCTCGCTCAATCAAGACCTGCCCACCTTTGTGGTGCTCCCCGATCCACGTGGCCTGCCCGCTGGGGGGGCGATCAACTGGACCTCAGGGTTTCTGCCCGCAACCCACCAGGGAACGGCTTTTAATCCCAAAGGCAACCCGGTGGACAATCTCTTTCCTGCAGGCGATGTCAACGCCGCCGATCGCCAAGCGGCACTGGGCCTGCTGGGCACGATGAACCAGGAGTTCGGAACCGCCAACCCCGGCGACTCGGCGCTAGCCGCACGCATCCGTGCCTATGAGCTGGCAGCGCGGATGCAAGTCAGTATTCCGCAAGTGGTGAGCTTCGAGAGCGAGCCCGAGCACATCAAGAAGCTCTACGGCATTGACGATCCCGTGGCAGGCGGCTTTGCCCGAAACTGCCTGCTTGCCCGGCGCTTGCTGGAGAAAGGCGTGCGTTTTGTCCAGCTCTACCATGGAGGTGCGTTTGGCTCACCGCGCATCAACTGGGACGGCCACGAGAATCTACGCGACAACCACCTGACCCAGGCCAAGAGCATGGATCAGCCCGTCGCCGCCTTGCTTACGGACTTAAAACAGCGTGGGATGCTCGACGACACGCTGATTCTCTGGACCACGGAGTTTGGCCGAACCCCCATCACCCAAGGAGTCGGCAAGCCCGGCCGCGACCACCACCCGTTTGCCTACACCTGCTGGATGGCAGGCGCGGGCCTCAAGCCCGGCTTTTCCTACGGCAGCACCGATGAGATCGGCTACGACACCGCCGAGAACCCCGTGAGTGTCTATGACTTCCACGCCACCGTCTTGCACCTGCTCGGGATAGACCACACCAAGCTCACGTACTACCACAACGGCACCCGCCGCCGCCTCACCGACGTGCACGGCGAGGTGATCCAGGGGATTCTGAGCTAGCCGCCCAATGGAATTGGGCGTCTGCAATGGCACTGCGTGCCGCGAAGCCCGTGCCGGGCTGGGGAAGCAATGGGTTTGTAGCCCGGCATGGGCTTTGTGGCGGAACGCCATTGCAGACGCCGATTTCAATCGGCGGATACAGGGATCAGCCGGGGCCCAATCGCGCTGATTTTCGGGCAACCGGCGAGGGCCATCGAGAGCTTGAGGTCGTCGTGGAGGTGCTGGAGAACGTGCGCGACGCCTGCTTCGCCACTCACAGCAAGCGCCCAGAGATAGGGTCGGCCAATCAGCACGGCGCGGGCTCCGAGAGCGAGGGC
>JANNDD010000896.1:0-27499 GCA_031387365.1 Armatimonas sp.
GAAAAGAAAAATTATCAACTTGCAAAAATAAGCTCTTTAATAATTCAGCTCAACTACTCAATTTATCAAAATTAAAACCAAAATTCAATCAGCTTGATAACATCTCAAAATCCTGTTATGGAATACTAAAATCTTATGAATTTTTCTATTCGCTTGACAGGCTTTCAAAATCTCCTGTGCCTATTTATTATTCACGTTTCAACGATCTTTCTATATCCTATAATGAAGATAACAACAATAAAAATATTTCATTGATCATTCAATCATCAAGTAATTATAAAAAAGTAGTAACAGGCATGTCTATACCGAAATTAAAAAATAACAACTAACAAGAGTACTATCGCAAGAACGACCTGGCCGTCTCCACCATGAGGAGCATTCCGGTTTCTAAAGGCGCGTCACCGAAGTCGTATTTGGGCGTGTGCAGCAGATACGGACAGCCGGTGCCGAGGCGGATCATGGCACCGGGGGCGTGCTCTAAATAGAAGGCGAAGTCCTCCGCGCCCATCGTGGGTACGCCCAGCGTGACGATATTTTCTGCGCCGAAGAGTTCCTCACCGACCTCGCGAACCAGAGCGACCACGCTCGCATCGTTGACGACGGGGGGCGTGCCGGGTGTGAAGGTGAAGTCGTAGGTGGCCCGAAACGTGTCACAGACGCCTTTGATGATGCGTGTCATTCGCTCCGGCATCGAGTCGCGGATGGCCTTGTTAAGCGTGCGCACGGTTCCCGCGAGCTCGGCTTTCTCGGCGATAATATTGCGTGCCGTTCCCGCGTGAAAAGTGGCGACGGTCAACACCACAGGCTCGGTGGGATTGAGCTCGCGGCTCACCAGGCTCTGCAAGGCGGTGACAAGCTGCGCCCCGATGTACACCGGGTCCACTGTCTTGTGCGGGTAGGCCGCGTGGCCGCCTTGGCCGTGAATGGTGAGTCGCCAGGAGTCCGACGATGCCATCGCGGGGCCGATGCGTAGGCCAAGCTGGCCGGGCGGCAGATCGGGCCAGCCGTGGAGCATCAGAACCGCGTCCACACCCTCCATACAGCCCGCCCGTACCATCGTCTCCGCCCCGCTCACCGTCTCCTCGGCGGGCTGGAAAAAGAGCTTCACAGTCCCCGCGAAAGAGTCCTTGAGCGCATTGAGCACCAGCGCTGTGCCAAGCAAGTTGGCCGTGTGGCCGTCGTGGCCGCACGCATGCATCACGCCGGGGGTTTTGCTTTTGTACGGAACATCGTTCTCCTCCAGGATCGGCAGCGCGTCCATATCACCGCGCAGAGCAATCGTCTTGCCCGCGCCACTGCCACTCTGAGTGCCTTGAATCGTCGCGACAATCCCGTTCATTCCCCCGACTCTGGTCTCGTGCGCGATCCCCGCCTGGGTCAGTGCCTCGGAGACTTTCCGCGCCGTGTTCTCCTCACTCCCGGAGAGCTCGGGGTGGGCATGGAGATCGTGACGGAAGGCGATAATCTGCGGAAGGACAGCAGTGACATGGGCATGAAGTTGATCAAAGCGAGACATGGCTGGATTATACCTTCTCCAACGTGTACACTACTTCTATGCCCAGCCCATTTCCTGGAATGGATCCCTATCTCGAAGCGCCCGAACACTGGCACAATGTGCATCATGCATTAATTGGGGAGATTTATCGTCGCTTAAATGCTGACCTCCCTGAGGGTTTCGCTGCCGAGATTGAGGAGAAAGTTTACGTCGTTCGGCCCGAGGGCTACTACCCTGATGTTGCCGTGACGCGCTTTGCTGTCGCCCCCAACCGCCCTGCTTCTATCGCTACAAGCCGTGTTCTGACACAAGAGCGTCCACTGCGCATTGAAGTTCCCTTGGAAGAAATTCGCCTTCCCTACATCGAGATTGTCACCACGGGAAGCCCGGAGCAGGTAGTGACGGCTATCGAGGTACTCAGCCCTGTCAATAAGCGCGGTGAAGGGCGCACCCAGTACATTCGTAAACGCAATCGGGTACTTAAGAGCCAGACACACTTGCTGGAGATAGACCTGCTACGGGGCGGTGAGCACTCCGTGGGGGTTCCCGAGCGAGAGCTGCGCTTGGAAACAAGCTGGGACTATCTCGTCTGCCTACACCGCGCCGAGCAGGGGGCGTTTGACTGCTGGCCCATCTCCGTTCGCGACCCTCTGCCTGAAGTCGCCATTCCCCTTACCGAAGACCAGCCCGATTTTCTTATCAGCCTGCAAACGGCATTTAATCGAGTCTATGACGAGGGGCCATTTCGTCGCAAAGTTCATTATGAAAACGACCCGACACCGCGTCTGGAATTAGTAGACCGTGTCTGGGCTAATGCGCTTCTTCAGGCGCGAGTTCTTCCTTCCTGAGCGACGGCGGCAAGTCGTCGTCGCTGTCGGTGTCTTCAGCTTTTCGCTTTGCGGCGGCGAGAACCTCTGCGGGGGTCTTGAACCACACGCCCACCAGAAAGACCGTGAGGGAACCGATGAGGGCAAACCAGGTGAATGAGATCTGTGGGAGCCACTCCGGGTGCATAATCTTGATGCCCAGCGGATCCAGCACCTTGATGTGCAGATCCCCCAGGAACCCTGTCGTGAGCAGCCCCACGACAATAGCGATGAGATTGCCTTTGTCGGAGCCTCGGTTCTTGGTGAACATCCCCAGCAAAAACACACCCAGCATGGGACCAACAATATAGCCCGCGATCCCCAGCACCACGGGAATAATTCGGATGTCGGGATTTTTCACCTTCATGTAAGCAAAGCCACTGGCAACCAGCACCATGAGCACGGCAAAGAGTATCGTGAAGCCCCTCGCCCCCGACATCGCCGCTTCGTCGGTGTACTTGCCACGTCTTGCCAGTGCCGGAACGTACCAGTCGTTGGTGGCACTCGTAGCAAGGGCATTGAGCGCCGCTGAGAGCGAGCCCATTGCCGTCGCAAAGACCCCCGCGAGCACCAAGCCCCGAATACCCACGGGCATCACGTTCAGAATATAGCTCCCGAAAATATCCGAGTTGATCGCTTTCCCCGATGGATCTAGGGGCAAGTGTAGGGGATTTTTCTGGTAGTAGACATAGAGTAGTATCCCAATAAACGTGAACACAGCCGCGATTGGGATGTCCATAAACGCCGCCGTGAGTAGGCTCTTGCGGGCTTTCTGGTGCGTCTCCGCTGTCAGCATACGCTGCACCATGTCCTGATCGGTGCCAAACATCGCCATGTTCATCATGGTCGCCCCAAAGAGTGCGCTAAAAATCGTGTACTCGCCGGTAAAAATCAGCTTGACATAGCCCCAGAAATCTAGATTGTGAGCCTCTTCAAATCCGGTGACGAAGTAGCCCTCGGGCTTTGCCATAGCTGGGACGGCTTTGAGAAGCGCATCGAAGCCCCCGATATGGTTCAGTAGGGTCGCAATCGCAATCAGCGCCGAGCCGAACATCAGGCAGGCCTGCACCACATCGGTCCAGATCACGGCTTTAATCCCCCCCTTGGCCGTGTAGAACGCTGTCAGTACGGTGAGCGTGATAATGGCCACCAGGTACGGCCCCACGCTCGTGACTGGCTGGAACTTGATGGACTGCCCCCCCTGCTCCGCGAAGAGCTTCCAGGCCAGCACCATCACCAGCGACGGAATAAAGAGCCGTGTCCCGGAAGCGAGGGTTCGCATCACGAGAAAGAGCGCAGAGACAAAGCTCTTCGTCTTTGGACCGAAGCGAATCGCCAGATAGTCGTAGACCGTGTAGACTTTGTAGTCGTAGTAGGGCTTCAGAAAGACCGTCGCCACCACCCACCGCCCAATGACCACCCCGAGCGTGAGCTGCACGTAGGCCAGGCTGCGTTTTTCAAAGCCCTCACCCGGAGCGCCGAGAAATGTCGCTGCACTCGTCTCCGCCGCAATGATCGACGCCATCACGGCCCACCAAGGTATCTGCCGCCCGCCCAGCGCAAAGTCCTTGAGATTCGTCTCCCGGCGGCCCATGTAGAGGCCAATGGCGGAGATCGCCACAAAGTAAAGTAGGATGATCGCGCCGTCTATGAAGAGTCCCATGAGCAGGATTATACCGGGAAGCGGGAACCGAAATGAGAAAAATCGGGTATCCTGACAGCACTATGGCTTTTGGTGGACAATCCCAGCAGCGCTGGGGAGACAACTCAATCAATGCCGCGGATTTTATCCGCGACTTTCAGCTCACGGACCTTGCGGGCCGTGTGTGCCACTCTTTCCCGACACGAGGAAGGAGCTGGATTCTCTTTGCCTTCTTCGGGCTAGATGGGCAGAGCGCACAGACTCTCAAGGTGCTCCAAAAACTCGCCGATGGCTACAAAGAGAGCGGGAAGTTAACCGTCTGGGGAATCTCACAGGAGACCGACGAAACCCTTGTCCGGGCGTTTGCCGCAGAAAATGGCATTACGTTTCCCGTGATGCTCGATCACCATCTCTATCACTCCGGGCTCTACGGTATCCCCTACGCGCCCGCCGTATTTCTGGTGGCAAGCGATGGGACAGTGCAGCGCAAGGCTCTGGGCCACAAGCCCACCGTTCTGAGTGACATGTCCAAGCGCATCGCCGCTTTTGCGGAGATCGCAGAACCGGTCGAAATCTAGCAATGCCCACAAAATTTGACCTCGGGGATGAGAGCCTGGATGTGCATGCCAAGCCCGGCAAGGACATGCAGCTAAACACCTTCAAGGACTCGCGGGATGCGGATCGCGTCCGCCAGACCATGCCTAGCACTCTGCTCTCGATGGCCTTCACCATCTGGTTCTACGCCTATCCCATGGGCTGGGGCTGGGCGGTCGCGGCGGGGCTGGTGCTCTCCATTTTCATTCACGAGTGTGGGCACGCGATTGCCGCGCGGCGTTATGGTCTGCCGTACATGGGCATGCGTTTCATTCCTCTGATCGGTGGAGTGGTCTTTCACCAGCGGGGCAATACGACAGTCACCGAGAACGCCTTTATCGGAATCATGGGGCCAGTTTTCGGGACGCTGGTCGCGATTACCTGCGCCACGATCTACCACTTCACCGGCGATTTCTTCTGGCTGCACGTGGCACAGATCAACTTCGTCATGAACGCCGCCAACCTACTCATCCCCGCGCCGCCGCTCGACGGCCACTGGCTCGCGGCTGTGTTCTCCAAAAGGTCCCGTGCCACCAAAAAACAGAAGCTCAAGTGGGCACTCGCCTGGGCCGGGCTGGGACTGTTTTTATTGCTCGGGCCTTTCCTGCTCAAGTTCCTGTAGGCATCCATTCCCCAGCCCGGGCTTAGAACCCACCCAGGCATCGGGTACAATACTGGCATGGCTGAGTTTGTGTACTTCAACGGGGAGTTTGTTCCCAAAGAGCAGGCGACTGTCCCCCTCTTCGACCACGGGTTTCTCTACGGCGACGGCGTCTTTGAGGGCATCCGGGTCTACAACGGTAACGTGTTTGAGCTGCCAGCGCACGCGGCGCGCCTGCTCGCGGGTGCTCGTGCGCTCGGGTTCCCTCTCGGGGAGCTGGATGAGGCGAAAGCCAGCGAGGCGATTCTGGCGATTTGCCGCAAGAACGACCACCAGAACGGCTACATCCGGGTGAACCTGACACGCGGCACCGGGCTGGGGCTCGACCCGGGGCACCTGGAGCCAAAAGTCAACTTCATGATCGCCACGCGCCAGCTCGCGCTCTATGGCCCGGAGCTCTACGAAAACGGCCTCAGCATGATCACCTGCTCCACGCGAGTGCCGTCGCCCGATGCCATTGATCCACGGATTAAGTGCACCGGCAAGTACATCAACAACATTCTCGCCAAGATGGAAGCCAACCGAGTGGGAGCGGGTGAGGGCATCATGCTCAACCAGCAGGGCTACGTTGCGGAGGCCACCGGCGACAATGTGTTTATTCTGCGAGACGGCGCTCTGTCCACCCCGCCGCCGTCGGCGGGCTGCCTGAAGGGCATCACACGGGGCGTGGCCATCAAGCTCGCCCAAGAGCAGCTCGGGTTGAAGGTCGTTGAGGAGAACCTGACTCTCTTTGATCTCTACTCCGCCGACGAGTGCTTCCTGACAGGAACCGCCGCCGAGATCATTCCTGCCGTCGCGCTAGATGAGCGCCTAATCGGCACCGGCAAGCCTGGCCCTATCACCGCCCAGCTCGTCGCGGCGTTCCGCCTCTACACCCAAACCACGGGTACACCAATCTGAACCAGCACACTCCCCCAGCGGAACGAGAAGCGCGTGATGCCGATGGGCGCACGGCGCTCTTGCGTGCCACCCGCGCCAACAATATTGAGGCGGCGCGGGAGCTGATTGAGGCCGGGGCGGATGTGAACGCAAAGGACGCGATTCAGGACACGCCGTATCTCTATGCGGGAGCAGAAGGACGGCTGGAGATCCTGCGACTGACTCTGGCGGCAGGGGCAAATCTCAAGGACACCAACCGCTACGGAGGCACCGCTCTCATTCCCGCCTGTCACCACGGCCACCCAGAGACTGTCCGTGAGCTGCTCAAGACCAGTATCGCGATAGACCACATCAACCGGCTTGGATGGACAGCGCTTTTGGAGACGATTCTCTTGTCGGACGGGGGCCCTGTGCACCAAGAGATCCTTCAGCAACTCCTTAAAGCGGGGGCCAATCCCAGCCGAACCGACAGCGATGGTGTCACACCGCGAGAGCATGCCCAGAAGCGCGGCTACACCAAGATGGTTCAGATGCTAGATGCTTTTCTCTGAAGGTTTCTCTAGCGTCGAGCATCGCGGTGAAACTGGCAGACCGAGGTTGTGACCAGATCAGAGCCCCGTATCGGCTGCGGCTCAGCGCGCCCCGAAGCGGTGAGCTTATCGGCATAGACAGCAAAGAGCGTGTTGCGATCCCGTTCGGTAATCGCGAGGGGGAGGTGGGCGCGGGCAAACATCACATCACTCACCTCAGGGCTGTGCCCATCCAGCCCGAGCGCATGCCCCAGCTCGTGTGCTAGCACCTGGGCCAGCAGCTCGTCACTCAGGCTCCCATCCACCAGAATCTTCGCCTTGACAATCTTGCTATCGCTGCGCTGGAAGGTGACAGTGGTGCTACCGATGATATCTCCACCGAGCGAGTCGGCGGGCACGGACTCCACCTCGATATCAAAATCGCTTCCCATGGTAGGTGTGAACGTAAAGAACTCAGAAAAGTACGGCTCCCAGGAAGCCAGAGCGGTCTGGAACCGTGCGTCACTCTCCTGCCCTGCCACTAAATTAACCCGGTAGCGTAGCGCAAGCCTTGTCCACTGACGTCCTTCCCCGAGGGCATCACGGTAGTTGGGTTCGTACGGACGCGATGAGACGGGAGCGGGTGTGGGCATGGAGGCTACGCTTCCGGCGGAGCATCCCGTAAGCACTCCAACACCCCCGAGCAAAATCGCGGCGGGTATCCAAGCATAGAGAAGTTTCATAGTCTTAGTGATCGGCACTTTTTGCATAGTGGCCTACCGTAGTCCTACCAGTCCCTGCTTCGCAAGCAAGAATCTAGGCCAAGGGAGTCAGGATTCGTGCACAGTGCTCGCAAAAAACGAGCGCCTCACCACGCCGCGCTGCACTGGCAGACTGCGAGTTGACACGGGTGTGGCACGCCCCACAGGCATCATCCTCACCGATACCGGAGCACGCGACCCCGCCAC
Organism: Armatimonas sp.; assembly: GCA_031387365.1. GTDB lineage: Bacteria > Armatimonadota > Armatimonadia > Armatimonadales > Armatimonadaceae > Armatimonas. Next base: position 7,615 of record JANNDD010000896.1, read on the forward strand.
CGTTTTTCTTGGCACGCAGTGCCTCGTAGCGCGACAGCAGGCTCTTGTCGCTGATGTCGCGTTCGGCAGCATCCCGTGGTGCTTTTAGTCCCTCAAACTCCGCCGTCAGCTCCTTGTGGCGTAGCTCGTAGCTGGCCCGGGTTTTCTTGAAGCGGCTTGCCTGGAGAAGCTGCTCTTTCTCCGCGTTCTCAGCGATTGCCACCGCCTCTGCAGCGGCGTCCATGGCGAGCAAGACCACTTCCTCGGCACCGTCTTTCTGGCGTACTAACATCTCCAGCTCTTTCTGAAGATTTTCCAGATCTCGTGAGCCGGTGACACTGCCACTGTAGAGGCGTTTTTCTTCGTGCTTGCGCTTTGTCTCGATGGTTTCTAGCTTCAGCTCGGCATCTTTCTGGTTTGTCTGTGCCTTTGTGGCTGCCGCGCGAAGCACCTCCGCTTCTTTCTTCTTGGTGTTATAGAGCCCAAGAGCGGCTGAACCATTGTCTGTTGCAGCAAGCGTTGCTCTAGCCTTATCGATCTGTGAATCCACCACCTGCAGCGCCAGCAGGCTCAGCAGATCGTCACGAAGAGATTTACTCATAGTTTTCGCTTTCGCTTGGGATTGTAGCGGCGCAGTAGAAACGGCAGCATTTGCTGGTACATGCGAGCGCGGGCACGCACGCCCCGCAGAAGGCCGAGCTTGGCTTCTTTAGTGGGATGAGAGACATCGTGCAGCACCACATCGGTCATGGGAAGCCCCTCGCCCATCACAAAGCTCGTGATCGCCAGCTCAACGCCGTAGCGCGCATCGGCAAGACACGGGACACTGAGGAACACCTCACGGCGGATGGCACGCTGCCCCGAGATATTGGGTGCCAGGATCTGCGCCAGTGTCGTCCAGAAGTTCCCGCCCCGAAAGACTCCCAGCGCCATCACTTTCTCGCCACTCTTCACGGGAGCGAGTAGGTTCTCCACATGGGCGATGCTCAGCCCGGTCAGATCCGCATCCAGAAAGAGCAATATATCCGCACCATCTGCTTCATCGGCACCGCGCTGCATCGCCGCACCCTTGCCCTGATTGGGCTCTTGACGAACCACGCGCAGTTTGCCCGCTAAACAGGCAGAGTGCTGGTTTGCCACAGAAAACGTATCGTCGGTGGAGCCATCGTCCACGGCGATAATACCGTCCACCGACGGCGCGGCGGCAAGCACGTCCAAAACGGGCAAGATCCGTCGGCCTTCGTTGTAGGCAGGCACAATCGCGACAACCCTCACGGGGCTTTGTAGGTTCCCTTCCGGTAGTTAACGGCGCGGCGCAGCGCAGCGTCAATGCGCTTACTTGTCATGGGGTGGGATGAGAGAAACTGATCAAGCCTTCCGCCCCCGCCCCCGCCGGTCTTGGCCTGCATCTTATTAAAGAAACTTGCCATCGCCTCGGGCCGGTAGTTCATTCCCACCAGGTACTTAAAACCAAACTCGTCAGCTTGCGTCTCATCACCGCGTGAGAACTCCAGGGCCTTGACTCCCGTGAGAATCCCAGCAACTTTTTCGCCATTCTCGCCACCGCGCAGTAGGATATTTGCCAGGCCAAGAAGTGTCGCCGTCTCATTGCTCTTTTTGATCTGCTTCATCGAGTGGCGCTTCGTAATATGCGAGATCTCATGCCCGAGCACCGAGGCTAGCTCATCATCCGAGTCGGTGAGCCGAATGAGCCCCGTGTAGAAATAAATGGGTCCACCGGGGACGGCGAAGGCGTTGATCTGGTCGGACTGCACCACTTTTACCGTGTAGGGAACATCCCAGTCTTTGCGGGCCAGAGGAAGGAGCTTCGCCGCCACACGCTGCACGCGCTCGTACTCGGGGCCACGGGTGATAATCGGCCCATCGGGGAGCTTCTGCTCGTACTCGCGGGCAAACTGCTGACCGAGCTCGATCTCTTTTTCTTTGGAGGGCAATCCGCCCCCCTTGCACCCGAAACTGGCAAGCGCCAGCAGGGCCAATGAGGCACACCAGAACCTTCTCATGGCTTTTTTAGTTCTTTCTTTTTCTCGGTCTCCCAGAGAGATCCCACTTGTTTTGATAGGGATTGTACCGTACTTTGCAGCTCACCGAGTGGGTCGGCGCCCTGTGCACCCACATAGGCTTTCTGTGCTGTCTCCGCTGCGAGCTTCGTTTCGCGCGCCGCCTCTTCGACTTTTTTAGCCTTCAGCAGCACCTGTGCTTTTTCCGCATGTGCCTTAGATTCCCGAAGCAGCGCCAGCGACCGTGTGAGTGTCGGTCTATCGCCGGGAGCCGCCGCGTGCTTGCCCGTGGCTTTCCGAAGCTGCGCGAGCTCGGCCTTGAGCTGCTGCACCTGCCATATATTCCAGATCAGTGCTGCCGTAAGCGCCGTAAAAAACAGCCAGCGAAACAGTGTGCTAAAAAACTTCATAAAGCCAACCCCCTATCCCCCGCCGGGCGGGGAGACTTTGCCGCCGTGGCGTGCGTGCATGGCATGCTTTAGCCTCAGCTCTAGAGACAGCGCGAGCCGTCCCGAGGTTGCCAGAAGCGCCCCGAGTGGCTGCGCGATCCCGACTGGCGTAAGCGAGACACGCTGATTGTACCGATCCTGCGCTCCCCAGCGGTACTTATAGCCTTCATCCCCGCGCAAAAAATCAAACTGTGTCGCGCCGTCCGCCTCAATGGCGTGCTGAATTGCCTTTGCCGTGAGCACCGTGCCTGGTGAGAGCTTGGAGAGTGTAGGATCAAAGCCCCCCAGATAGTAAAACGTAGTGGAGCCTTTATGGAAGCAGTAGAGCGCCGCGACGGGCTTGCCGTCCAGCCGGAGCGTGTGCAGGCGCAGGTTCCCGGATGCCAGCAGGCTCTCTGCCGCATCGCTGTGAAAGGCACGGGCGGCGTGCGAGGCAAACGCACCAGGCATCCAGCGCCCTCGCCAGCGGAGCTGATGGAGCATGAAAAATGCCTGCATGTCTTCCCGGAGTGTCTCGGACGTAGCGAGGCGCAGCTCCAGAGTCTGTAGCTTTGCCATAGAGCGCTCGTAGTAGCCGACATTCTGGCGCAACTTCTTACTCAGACTTTTCAGAAAGGCATCGTAGGTTTCTGGGAGTGGTAAGAAGGGGCACGTCTCACCTTGCCAGATCTGGGCACCGGGCAGCCTCGGGGCAACACTTTCGGGCCGCACCTGCTGAAGATCCGCCCAGAGCCAGCGCGTGCGATTTTGCTGAAGCCACCGTGCAGTCGCCTCCGCCACCTCTCTCTCACGCTTGGGCAGTGCCAGAAAATCAAGATAGTCCGAGCCGCCCGTGCCAACCACACGTAGCACTCCGGCGGAGCGAAAGAGGGGCGCCAGTCCGATGACGTTGCCCTCACTGTCTTCAACACGCAGTGCAAAAAGTTTCTTGCCCGCCCGATTATGCTTCCACCACGCCGCGCTCCATTCCCAGGTCTGGAAGATCGTCGCGCTCTGCGATGCCGCCGCGAGCAGCTTCCAGGGCATCTCTAGCTCCCCAAAATCGGAGACACAGTGAATCTTAAGCACGGTGGCCATTGTACCTTGCCCTTTCCATCGCTACCCGATATAATTAATCCCGATCAAATTATATGACATTTACGACTAAAGAAGACTACGGCCTGCGTGCCGTACTGGATCTGGCGGCTCAGGGGGGCACCGCGCCCGTGCAGGCACGGGAGATCGCGGCGCGCCAGCAGATACCCGAGCCCTTTTTAGAGCAGCTACTCGCGTCGCTGCGCCGGGCGGAAGTCATTCGTTCGATACGTGGGGCCGGCGGCGGCTATGTTTTAGCGGATACCCCGGAGCGTGTGACCGTTGGGGCGATTCTCCGGGCGCTCTCTGGGCCGCTGGTTCCCCATGAGCTCATCTCGGGCACTCCTGAGGAACCCGAGTCGCTGGGAGCGATCCCCGAAGTGCAGGTTGTACGCGGTGTCTGGCACGAGCTTCGGGCCGCACTGCTCTCCGTCGTGGAGAGTGTGACCGTCGCGGAGCTTTTGGAGCGCCGCGCCACTACCCGCGAGGGTTTTTTGGCAATGCATATTTAGTCGCCCAATGAACAGTCGCCCCGATAAACCGGGGCGTGATATTGTCCTCGTGCCTCGGACACGAAGGCCACTTCGGGCCATACCAAATAAACTCAGTGGAGCGAAAAACGTTTTTCATTTTTGGAACAAAAACTCCTGTGTATTGACCACGGTCCAGAGTAAATCCGTCACGGCGGTGGCTCTCTTTTGTTCGGGGCGCCCCAGAAACGCACTGGCGATGGTGCGCTCTTTGTCGGTGGGAAAGCGGCTTAGAGCCGTGAGGTAGAGCTCGTCGAGAAGCTGCGTGTCCGTGAGGGCGGCGTAGCGTGCGGCACCGGCGGCGACACTCTCGTAGGATGTCTTGCCATTGAGCAGCTCCAGTGCTTGCAGAAGTGTAGGAGTCTGGCGGCGCTCGCAGGTGCAGGCCGTTTCCCGCGCAGGCTGGCCAAAGGTCTTGGTGAATGCCGTCTGCTCCGGCCACGGGCGCTGGGTCGCGTAGGCAACCCGATCCTCGATTAGGGATTTTTGCCGAAGTAGCTCCGTGCGCTTGGAGTCATTGGCAAGATAGAACGCATGAACCGGCGCCGTGTCGCCCGAGCGAAGCGCCTCGATCAGTGGGCTGGGGAGGCTACTGGTATCGTTCTCCAGCTTCCAGGTAAAGGCGAGGTTATCACCGGTCATTCGCAGCTCTACTGTATTCTCACCAGGCTGGAGGCTTAGCGTGTGGGTCGGGGTGCGCTTTAGGTTGTCAGTCAGGGGCTTTCCATTGAGGGTGAGCGTGGCCTGGTCGCTGAACTTTAGCATCACGGTCACTACTTGCGCTGTACGCGAGTGGATGGTTCGGGTGAGTGTTCGTGTCTGGCGCTCGGTCTCCTCGAAGCGGTACTCCTGGCCCTCACGAATTTCCGTGCGCGGTGTGCTGGAGTCGCGCCAGGTGCTCTGCCAGAGCGAGAAAGCCTTGGCACGCTCGGTCTGTGTGGCCAGCCAGCTTGGATACTCGGCTTCGAGCGTCGCATCGCGCTGGGCAAGCTGCGTGCCCAGCGTGGCAAGCTGGCCAGGCAACGTGCTTGCCAGGGCTAGCGTGCCGGTTGTGGCCCCGATGGCATCTTGCAGCTGCTCCGCCGTTAAGAGCCGCACTTTGGCGTGGGAGAAGAGGGTCTCATCGGCGGCGCTTGGGGCAACAGCCACGCGCTGGTAGGTCTGGCTCCGGCAGATCAGGCGAATGAGTTTTTTGCGGTCAAAGCCGGATTTGACAAACTCCTGGGTGAGCCAGTCAAGAAGCTGCGGGTTGCTCGGTGGGTTCGACGAGCGAAAGTCGTCCACGGGCTCGACAATACCGCGCCCCGTCAGCTCCGCCCAGATACGATTGGCTTCGACGCGAGCAAAAAATGGGTTCTGTGGCGTGGTCAGCCAGCTCGCAAATGCCGTTCGCCGGTCTTCTGTCGGGGAGCTTGTTTTCGCCCAGGGCTCCATATTCTCGCCTGTCGTGGGGTGCTTCACCTCGCCCGTCGCCGCTAGTGTGATCTTGTTCTTCTTCGCCTCCGTGCGTGCAAAAACAGCGGCGATCTTGTAGTAATCGCGCATTGTCCAGTTCTCAAACGGGTGATTATGGCACTTGGCGCACTCAATCCGCGAGCCTAGAAACACTTGCGCCGTTAGCTCGGTGCGCTCCTCAGGGGTTGCAATGGCGAGAAAATAACTCGCCGCAGGCGACTGCTCCGTGCTTCCCGTGGCTGTCAGAATCGCATGGGCAAGCTTGTCGTAGGGGAGGTTCGCTCGAGTCGCATCTACCAGCCAGCGGGAGAAACGCCCTGCCTGCTCCGTGGTTAAGTGCCGCGGCGAGACACGCATCAAGTCCGCTTTTTTCAGTGCCCAGAACCGCGCAAACTCCTCAGAGGCGAGCAGGCCGTCAATGAGCTTGTTGCGCTTATCGGGTGCTGTATCGGTCAGAAACGCGCGCGTGACAGTACTATCTGGCAGCAGGCCCGTCAGATCAAGCGAGACGCGACGTAGAAACTCCGTATCCGAGCAGGTTCTTGCAGGCAGGCACTGGAGCTGCTTGAGGCGTGCATTCACCAGCCCATCAATCGCGTTTTTCTCCGGCTGCGGCTTCCAGACAAAGCCTTTTCGCGGCTCGACCACGGTGAGATCCAGCGCCTGGACTTTGTCTAAGTAGCGCACCGACACGGCGGCAAAGCCCCGGCTCTTGCCCGTGATCTTGCCGTCGGCATCGACGCTTGCGACGCTCGGGTGCGATGTCTCGTAGGTCGCTAGTGCTGTTACATCGCGCTTCGTGCCATCGGTAAACTCCGCGACCACGCTGAGCTGCTGGTTCTTATAGGGCGCTTCCAGCACGCGCCGTCCGCCCGGTGTCACTTCGATCTTGGTCACACTGGCCTGGGGAATCCCAACTTCCGCACCCTCCGCAATCCACTGATTCAGGGTTGTGTATCGCGCATCCCCGACCCGGAGCCGCTTGCCGCCCACATGGGGAATCGCGAGCGTCGGCTTCTTGAGAATCAAGCTCTCGGCGGGCTCCAGCGTGTTCACCCGGCGGCTAAAGCCATCCCGGGTCAGCGCAATCCGGTCAATCTTGGGCTCGTAGCCAAAGAGCGAGAGTGAGAACCCCCCCTTGCCGTGTGGCGAGCCGTGGCACGAGCCGCTCGCGCAGCCTTGCTTGGTCAGAATGGGGACGGCTTCAAACGCAAAGCGCACGGGATCGGCCTTTGTTGCGCCACTCACGGCGACGGGAATGACAAAACGCTTGCCCCCCACGGTCACCGTGATATTCGTCTTGCCATCGCCCGCAACAGCAATCTTAGACAGTCCGACTAGCCGCGCCACTTTCGGATTCCCTGTGGTTAGTGTCGCCTTCTCCGTCAGATCACGCGCCGTCCCGCCAAAGAAGCCCGTCACCACCACTTGCCGCGCATCCCGCGCACTTGAAAGCGTCACCGACGGCGGCATGACGACTATTTTCTCCTGCGCGTGGGCAAGAGTGGGGAGCATGGCTAAACCCGCCAGAACCCACCCGACTTCGCTCGTTCCTCGCTTCGGCACCCTCCCTCTACGAAGGAGGGGCGGGGAGAGTTTGGTATTGATTTCATGTGGCGATTCAGTTCTCATTTTTACTCCTAAACCCTCCTTTGCAAAAGGGAGGGTGGATGCGAGCCGTGCGAGTAGCCGGGTGGGTTCTGCGAGTAGCCGGGTGGGTTCAAAACAGCTCCGGGATAGGCTTGCCCTTGGCGGCGATGGGTACAGGGCGGCCTTGAGGGGTGTAGATCGGCTTATGGCGGTCAATGCCGAGCTTCTCGTAGATCGTGGCGGCGTAGTCTTCCAGTGTGTAGGCCATCGGGCTGGTGATAAAGCCCCCGTCGCGGTCCGTGGAGCCGATCACGGTGCCGCCGGGAACGCCCGCTCCGGCGAAGGCGAAGCTAAACGCATGGGTCCAGTGGTCACGCCCCTGACGCTCGTTGATGCGCGGCGTGCGCCCGAACTCGGTGACGAAACAGACCAGCGTCTCAGCGAGCAGGCCGCGCTGGTCTAGGTCCTCAATCAGAGCTGAGAACGCCTGATCCGTCGAGCCCATCATTGGCCAGGTCTGGATTCCCCAGCGCCCCGCGCCTGCGCCACCACCGGGAATATTATTGGTGTGGGTTTTGGAGTAGATTCCATCGTGGTGATCCCAGTTCATATTGTTGCCACCGTCGTAGCGCACCTGACTGCCATCTTTGTAGGAGTTCATCGGCTCGCGCACATCCACGGTCACGTAGCGAACGCCCGCCTCGATGAGCTTGCGGCCCAGTAAATAGCACTGCCCCCGGTGCCCGCTGCCGTAGCGCTCGCGCACTTTTGCGGGTTCGTTGCCCAGATCAAAGGCTTTCCGGGTCAGCGGATTGGTGAGCATGTCCGTGGCCTGGTGCATGAGTGCTTGCATCGCCTCAATGTCTTTGGGAGCACTGCCATGCACATAGCCAATATCTAGGGCCGAGAGTAAGTTCTGCCGGTCTTTAAAGCGCTGCTCGTCAATCCCGGCCAGGAGCCCTAGGTTCGGCACCTGCCATTTTGGGTCAGCGGGGCTACCGCCGGTCTTAAATGCGGTGTAGCCGGGCGGCATGAAGCCAATACGCGAGCTATCGGCCTGCTCATCGGTGCCGGGTAGGAGAATGTGCGAGGGGAGATACGGGGCTTTGGTGCCAAGGCGCTGCGCCACAATCGAGCCGATATCGGGCATCTCCACCGGGCCACCGGGCGCTTCCCCGGAGTAGACATACTGCGAGCCCTTGGGGTGTGAGTTCCCGATCCCCGGAGTCGGCTGCGTCATGCAGCGAACAATCGCGAGCTTGTCCATCAGCTTCGCGGTGTGTGTCAGAAGCTCCGTGACATAGACTCCATCGGCCTTGGTTTTGATGGTCTTAAAAGGGCTGCGGTGCTCGGTGGGGGCATCGGGCTTGGGATCCCAGGTGTCTATGTGCGAGACACCGCCCTGCTCAAAGATCACGAGCACTTGCTTGGCTCGTGCGCCGGGCTTTGCTTGCCCCAAGGCCGACCCGCCGATTCCTAGAAAACTTCGCCGTCCCATTGCTGTCCTCCACGCCGCCGTGCTACTGGTTGATTTTAAGCTTGTTTGCCGCGAGTTTCAATAGCCCCGAATAAAAATCACTGGTATAAAATCGGTATGGCTGCTCAGAAGTTTGCGATCTGCAACGAGACCTTTGCTCCCCTCAACGCCCCTGACCCGTGGAGCTGGGAGCGCACCTGTGCTTTTCTTGCTAAAACGGGCTACGACGGTGTCGAGCTGGCTCCCTTTACATTTGCCCCCGATATTCGCGCTGTCTCCGTGGCGCAGCGCGCGGAGATCAAGCGTATTGCTGCCGATAGCGGCCTCGAGATTGTTGGCCTGCACTGGCTTTTAGTCTCGCCGCCGGGGCTGCACTTGCACACGACGGACTCCGCGCTGCGCCAGAGAACTCTGGACTATCTCAAAGCGCTGGTGGATTTTGCGGGCGATGTCGGCGCTCCGGTGCTGGTTCTGGGTTCTCCCAAGGCCCGTACCCTAGAGAACGGCGACGAAGCGGGGGCATGGCAGCGCATGGCGGAGACGCTCGCCGCCCTCACGGAGAGCTTAATGGCTTGTAACGCGGTGCTCTGCCCGGAGGCGCTTCCCGGCCCCGAGGCTGATTTTTTGCTCACACAGGCCGATGCCTGGAAGATGGTTGAGGCGGTGAACCACCCGACGATCCGGATGATGCTGGATGTAAAAAGCATGTGCTCCGAGGGCCCCGCCGCGCCCGCTGCGCTTTGTCGCGCGTTTGGCGCACGTACCGTGCATGTCCATGCTAACGATGCCAACCGGCGCGGACCGGGCTTTGGCGACATTGACTTCAAGCCCCTCGCCGCCGCACTGAAGGAGACGAATTTCTCTGGCTATGTCTCCGTCGAGGTCTTCGACTACAGCCCCGATCCAGAGACTATCGCCCGTGAGAGCCTGCGGTATCTAAAGACCTGCTGGTAGACAGCGTCCGAAAAAAACTGCCGTAGGCTCTAACTTGCCCGGCTGACCCGGTACAATAGCGACAAGATGGCGCAGGAGCTGATAGAGAACCAGAGTGCTTGGGAGAAGCTAGGTGGGACAGATGGCGGTGCGCCGGAAGCCTTCGCGGCGCTGGTAGATGCGTTCTACGACGGTGTCGCCGAGGATGCGCTCCTGCGACCGATGTACCCGGCACAGAGCGATCTGAAAGAGGAGCGTGAAAACCTGGCTTTATTTTTAATCCAGTACTTCGGCGGCCCCGCTCTCTATGCCCACAAACGCGGTCATCCTCGGCTGCGAATGCGCCACCAGCCCTTTAAGATTGGCCCCGCTGCGCGTGATGTCTGGCTGAAGCACATGGAGGCCGCAATTTTGGCGACCCCCGCCGTTGCTCCGGTGACATCCACACTGCGGGCCTACTTTATCGAAGTGGCGCACTTTCTCCAGAACTCCGACACCGACTGATAATTTACGAACAGAGAATTTACGATTGGGGATATACTGAGCCGTCCCCCCGAATGCCAAAGGTGGCCGGTGGGCGAAAGGTTCCAGGTGAATCCTATGGGCGATAAATCCCCTAAGTCGGTCAACAAGAAGGCCGGGCAGAAGCAAGGCAAGGTAGATGTAGAGAAGCAAAAGCGTGATGCTGCCGACGCTGCTCGACAGGCTGCCACTACCCCGACAAAGAAGTGACCTCTCTCAAACGCCCCTCGCGCTACGTGCGTGGGGGGCGTTTTTGCTTTTTTGGGTAGAATGCCTTCATGGCACTCGCACTTCTCACCGATCTTTGGGACGACTCTTTTGCGGCAACACTGGATGAGCCGGAGCTCCTGCGCTACCGCTCTAACTTACTGGGCTCCGACCCGTGCCTCACTAATTTTGGCGGGGGCAACACCAGCGCGAAAGTCCCGATGCCTGACCCCGTAACGGGCGAAATGGCGACGGTTCTCTGGGTGAAGGGCTCTGGTGGCGACTTAGGCACCATCAAGCGCGACGGCTTCGCGACACTCTACCAGGATAAATTAGAGGCGCTGAAAAAACGCTACCAGGGGGACGCCTTTGAGGATGAGATCGTGGATCTCTATCCCTTGTGTGTGTTTGGAAGCAACCCACGTGCTGCGTCTATTGATACGCCGCTCCATGCCTTTCTGCCATTTCGCCACGTAGACCACCTCCATCCCGACTGGGCAATCGCCCTCGCCGCATCCGCCAACGGGCCAGAGTTACTGGAAAAGCTTCGCGCCGAGACGGGCCTGCATCTTGTCTGGCTGCCGTGGAAGCGCCCCGGCTTCGAGCTGGGCCTGTGGCTGGAGAAGGCCATCGCCGAGAACCCAAGCTGTGACGGGATTATCCTCGGCTCGCACGGGATCTTCACCTGGGGCGGCGATGCCAAGTCCAGCTATCTCAATACGCTCCGTGTGCTGGATCAGATCGGACAGTTCGTGCTCAGGCACATTGACGAAGCCACGCTCTTTAGCGGGCCAATCACGCAAACCCGTGCCGACCGCCGGGAGCTCGCCCGCTTTGTCTTGCCGCTGATGCGAAATTCTGGCCCCCCCGTTATCGGGGGCAGGGGGGGAAATGTCCGTATTGCACACTTCTCGGACTCCGACGCCGTGCTGCGTTTTGTGAACTCCGCCGATGCTGCTGCGCTTGCCGAAAAAGGCACGAGCTGCCCGGATCACTTTGTGCGCACCAAAGTCAAGCCGCTGTTTGTGAATTGGGATGCCAAAAACGGCACAACAAGTGAGCTGCTTGATGCGATTCGCCTCGCGCTCCCCGGCTACCGCACCGACTACGCCGCCTACTACGAGACCAACAAAGAGCCCGACTCACCGGCTCTCCGAAGCGCCGAGCCAAGTGTTGTTCTGATCCCTGGTGTCGGGATGCTCAGCTTTGGCAAGAACAAGCAAGAAGCGCGTATTACCGGCGAGTTCTACACCAACGCGATCCACGTGATGGAGGGGGCAACAAGCATGGGGTCTGGTATCGGTAACTATGTCTCCCTGACGCCGCGCGAGGCGTTTCGGATCGAGTACTGGCTCCTGGAAGAGGCGAAGCTCAGGCGCATGCCGCTCGAGAAAGAGCTGGCGCGGCAAGTTGCTGTGGTCGTAGGGACGGGCAGTGGGATCGGGCGAGCCGTGGTGAATCGGCTGGTCAAAGACGGTGCGGTTGTGGTCTGTGCGGATATTAATCTGGCGCTGGCCCAAGAGACGGCGGCTCCGCACGGAGAGAGTGCTGTGGCCGTGGAGTGCAATATCACGGATAGAGCGTCCGTGCGGGCGGCGATGGATGCAGCGGTGCTGGCCTACGGCGGTATTGACACACTGATCGCCGTGGCGGCCGTGATCTTCTCCCCCGACGACACAGGCCGCATCACCGAGTCGCAGTGGCGCACGACGTTTGATGTCAATACACTCGGGAGCTACCTAGCCGCCGACGAAGCAATGCAGGTGATGCAAGGGCAGGGCAGCGGCGGCCAAGTCGTGCTGATCTCGTCGGCCAATGGCGTGGTTGCAAAGCAGGGCAGCTTCGCCTACGATGCCAGCAAGGCGGCGCTGAATCATTTGGTGCGTGAGCTTGCCGTGGTTGGTGGCCCTAGCGGGATTCGTGTGAATGGCGTCTCACCCGCGTCGGTGGTCTCGGGGAGCCATCAGTTCCCCCGTGAGCGCGTCCTAACCTCGCTGGCCAAGTACGGGATTGCGTTTGACGAGAGCGAGGAAACCGAGGCACTCCGCGAAAAACTCGCCGGGTTCTACGCACAGCGCACACTCCTCAAAAAACGCGTCACCCCCGAGGCCGTCGCCGAGGCTGTGTTTTTGCTCGCCTCCCCAACCCGCCTGCCCCTCACCACCGGACAATCTCTCCCTGTAGACGCAGGCCTCCCCGAGGCATTTCTGCGGTAAAAACGCATTTGCCGCCCCATACAATGGGGCGGCAAAATAAAATTCCCTGCGTTTGAGTGTTTCCTGTCCTCGCTGTGCTCTAATATCCTGACAATGACACTCTGGTGGCTCCGGCGGCCCGGGACGGTGGCTTCTCTCTCGGAGCGTGACTTGCTAAACCAAGCACGCTCGGGAAACTCTGAGGCGATCCGGGCCTTGCTGACGCCTCATGAGCCGCTGGTCTTCCGCCTCTGCCTGGCGATCCTAGGCAACCGGGCGGATGCGGAAGACGCGGCACAAGAAACGCTCCTCGCGGCGATTCGGGCACTCCCTAAGTTCCGGGGGGATGCGCAGCTCTCCACTTGGCTGGTTCGGATCGCAAGAAATACCTGCACCAAGCGCCGCCCGGTAAACGTCTCGCTGGACGATGCAGGGCTCTCTGTGGTGGGGCCGGAAGAGACGACGCTGGATCGCCTGGTGCTACGAGATGCCCTTGCGCACCTCACCGATATCCAGCGCACTTGCCTGATGTTGCAAGCCGTCGAGGGCTGGAGCGCACGCGAGATCGCCCAGAGCCTGAGTGTCACGTCCAAGAAAGTCGAAAACGAGCTCTACCGTGCCCGAAAGGCGCTGGCTCGTTGGGAGGAAAGCAGCAATGGAGACGAAGATGGAAACTAAATGGACGGAAGCGATTCACAAGGCGCCACCGCCTGAGCCTGCCACTTTGACGGAACGTGCGCTGGCGCAAGCGCCCCGAAGCGCACGCCGTGGCTTGCATCCCGCTGCCTACGGAAGCCTTGCCCTAGCCGCAACACTGCCCGTCGCGTTCTTGCTCTTGCCAAAGCCGAGCACACCACCAGAACCTGAGCCCCCCGTTGCTCTTAGGTTCGCAAAGCAGTCACTTAGCCTTGAAAAGCGACCATCCGAAGAAGTACGATCGGTCTTGCAACCAAAGGTGGCACTTTCTTATCAAACGTCCCTGTCGAAGCAAAACACTGCACGGGGACTCTCTCTCTCGGTCACGCCGAATAAAGAGAAAGCCACGCTCCCTCGCTCTCGCCCTCTGACAGAGTCCAAGACCACGACCTATGAATTCCAAGAACGGAAGGTCTTGGAAGAGAGTGCTCAGGCAAACGAGGAGCTTCTTTTGAGACTGGCACGCAGCGGCGTTGCTTTGCGAGGTTTAAGTATATCCTCGCTATCGTCCTCGTCCAGAGCACGTGGAACTCAGGTTGGGCTTGCCGTGAGCGAGCGGCTCGCCGAGATTGAGGGGACTTTGTTGACATCACTGCCGAATGCTCCCACTTACGAAAATCCCAAGCTCAAAACAACCCTTTTGCGCCAGTTCGATGGCAGTGTTGAGGGCTTGCTGGTTTTGGCAAACAACACGAAAGAGCGTGGGGCGCTTCCCAAAGTTTATCTTGTTTATGTTGCCGCTTTCGATGCCAAGGGGACGCTGGTTTCAACGGCGCAAACAGAGCTGCCTGGGGCAGGCGGAACCGCAACGGTGAGGTTTGGTCTCGCCCCGACCGCTCAGCACTACCAGCTGGCGCTCTTTGCCAAACCAAATCCGCCCCAAGATGAGCTGATCGTTGCGGGCTATCTCGTGCGGCACTTCGAAGGGAAAGTGCCCCCGCCGCTAACCGGAACCTACGGTGGGAGTACCTTCAACTTAGTAACACCCTACGAGCCGCAGTTCTATCAGAGCAACTACTATAAAACAGTGTCCGCCAATCTCACGGTCTCCGTGGCGAGCATGAGTGATGCGGCGGGCTACACGGTGCATGGGGCACTCTTTGATGAGAAGGGGGCGCTCCTCTCGACGGATCAAGCGCCGCTCAAGCCGTTGACGCTTACCACAGGCACGCCCCTTCAGGCCCAGCACAGCCAGACGATTGGGCTTGGTTTTGGTGTCACAAGCCAGAACGCCACCCGCTACCAGCTTGCCGTCACCGCTCCGAAGCCCACTCCCGCGCACGTCCGGCTGGGAGAGTACCGGGTTGCTCAGGCGGTCCCCGAAAATCTGACACGTGGTCTCTCGGTGGCCCTGACACCCGAGCCGCTCCAACTGCAGATACCTCAGACCCAGCACAGCCTAGGACTCGAACCGCAGACAGCTCGGGGTGGGATAGCACTCGGCCGTAACACGTTTAACCTGAACTTGAACCTTTCCTCCCTAAGTACGCTCTCGGAAATACCCTCCGAGGCCCCCGATGCGAGCATGATCGTGGCATCGGTCAAGACTGAGGAAGATGGCTCGCTGTTGCTCCTTCCGCCTCCCTGCCCCCATTCGATGGAGGAGATTTTCAAGAACCCCAAGCTCCGTGACTACACGCAGATTAAGCTTGCGCCTTCCGTGGTGGCGGCGCTGAAGGCCAAGGGCATCACCGAGTTTGTTGGCAAGTCCGTTCAGGCCAGCGGCAAGAGTGAGAGTACTCTCTATCTCTCCCGCCCTGCCTTTGAGGTAACGACAGTAACCGTGGACAAAGCCGAGGATCTTTCTGTGACTCAGCCTCCGATGGCAAGCTTTATGGTGGCGTTGGTGAATCCTGAAGAGGATGGATCGCTGGTACTGATTCCTAAAACCCGTGTGCATTCCGCGACGGAGGCTCGTCCGACTCAGGAGATTCTCAAGAACCCCGAGCTGCGGGACTACACACAGATCAAGCTCACGCCGTCGGTGGTGGCAGCGCTCAAAGCTAAGGGCATCACGGAGTTTGTCGGGAAGTCTATCCAGGCCAGTGGCAAGAGTGAGAGTAGCCTCTATCTTGCGTACCCTGCCTTTAAAGTGACAACCATAACGGTCGAGAAAATAGAAGATTTCCAGATAGGTCTACCGCTGGTGCTCAAGCTTATCGAGCCACCACAACCACCTCGTTTCAGCACTCGCCCCCGGTTAACCCTTGGTGGGGAGTCGCCCGAGACGAAGGTGGAGATTATCCGACAATTACAAGGCCAAGACCTTCTGCGGCAGCTGCGCGAGGCAAAAGACGGCCAAGGGCGCTACGAGCTTCTGGTCAGCCCGGAGTTCAACGAGATACTTCTAGCGGCGGCGCAGCGTGGCGAGGAAGCGACGGTGATTGAGCTGGTGCAGTGGTCGTGGTTTGGCGGGCCAGACGAGGCAGCCAAGGGCGGCAATGGTGTCACCTGGGCCGCGTACTGCCCGACTGTCGAGCCCGTCAAGGCACTTCTGGAGCGCGGCGTCCTTGCGGGAGTCGCGGATGCCAGTGGCAACACGGGCCTGCACCGCACCTACCGAGGCGAGATCGCTGAGCTTCTTCTCAAGCATAAAGCCCCGACGGAGACCAAAAACGCGGATGGTGAGACGCCGCTTATTGCCCAAGCACGACAGGCAGACCGCTGGCTGGGGCGACTTGGGGTGGTGCAGACGCTGCTGAGCGCTGGGGCCAAGCCCAATGCTACCGACAACCAGGGACGAACTCCGCTGATGTGGGCAGCCAAGAGCGGCCTGCCCGATTTCGTGGAGGCGCTGCTCAAGAAGGGCGCGAACCCAAAGCGCAAGGACAAAGGTGGCAAGACCGCCCGCGACTATATCGCTGCCTGGCAGTGGGGGAACGCGCCCGG
Organism: Armatimonas sp.; assembly: GCA_031387365.1. Classification (GTDB taxonomy): domain Bacteria; phylum Armatimonadota; class Armatimonadia; order Armatimonadales; family Armatimonadaceae; genus Armatimonas. Next base: position 23,632 of record JANNDD010000896.1, read on the forward strand.
ATTTCTCACCGTCGAGGGAGCTGCACAGCTCCAGCGCGACTCCGAAGCTGATCGAGCGCGGGTAGAACAGCTTCTCGGCGGATCCACCCCCTGAAGGAGGTGTCTCCGACGGAAACAAAGCCCGTTCCGGGCTACCAAATCCCTCAGCCCGAAACGGGCTTTGTTCCCGCTGGCGGCACGGATTTTAATCCGTGCCGCCGTGCCGCATTCGTTAAAAGGAAAATAAAACAATGAAAAAACTAGGATACATTATCAAGGTCACGAAGCAGACCCAAGCGAAAGAGGGACTGAACTTCACGCTTGTCGCAAATCGTGTCTCTCCCGAGGCCGTGCTTGTCTCGATGGAGATTCCCCGTGAAGGAAAGCTGAAGGACATGAGCCGGGTGACCCTGAGCATCCGGCCCCTGCTCCCCCCTTCCCGCTCCGGCCCCGTCTCGTACAGCCCGCTGGTCTCAGCACCCCTCCTAACGACGGAGAGCAAGAAGGGCATCTGGAGTGTCTCGTTCCAGCTAGCTTCGGAATTGGCGGAGCGCTGCTCCGTTGATCTGCTGATCCCTAAGACGTTTGAGTATTTCTCCTACGCAGTAGAACTCAAGGAGTACATCACCGACAGACAGTAACTCACCGACGCTTCTTCCCGGTAGATTTGGCGGGGATGGGAAAGCGCTTCTTGAGTCGGTCCCAGACATTAAAGACAATCGGGCAGGTGGCGCAGCTCGCGATCATCATGAGCGTCCGGGAGCGGAAGTTATGGTCGTGCAGGTAGGGGAAATCGCGACAGGCTTGCGGGCGATCTTCATACACGGTGCAGGCGTTGCCCTCGCCCAGAAACGAGCAGGGCGTCGAGAGAAAATGCTTGACGCCGTCGTCGGCCACCCCGACGTACTGCGTTGAAAATGCTTTTGTGGTCATGCCAAGCCGTTTGGAAAGCCGCGCGATGTCTTTATCGTCCACCACGATTTGCAGCGTCTTGCAGCAGTTGCCGCACGTGAGGCAGTCAATCTTTCTCCAGACCTCCGTAGTCATTTCCTGAACCACGCCGTCGAGTTGCTCGTTGGAGAGTGGGAGCTGGTGCTTTAAATAATCGCGAAAGCGATAGTTCGTCTCCTCGTTCTGGCGGGAGTAGCGCCGGATGCGCGGCAGCTCGCGGATCAGGCCATCGTCGGTGTTGGGAGGATTGGGTCTATCCAAAGACTCGGCCATCGCGTCCTCCATTGGCCCCTAAATAGGGCTTGCCGGGTTGCCAGTCGGTAAACGGATCGGGTGGGAGAAAATTCGTCAGAGGGAGTGTGATCTGCGCTCTGTACTCGCCGGAGAGATACGCCGCCTCGCAGAGTTCGAGAGCCGAGAGCGAGGCACGGGCGAGGGTGTCGTCAAGCGGCGCAATGCCCTCCATTTGATCCGCCATATTTTCTAAATGCCGTCGGTGGCCGGTGCGAGGGAACTCCTGCGGCGTGTGGCGCTCGCCGTTGAGAAGATAGCCGTTCTCCCAGCCCCAGAACTCAATCACGCCGCGCTCCCCGATCAGCCGAAAGACAAAGCTCTTGCCCGCCACATTCACAGGAGTTTCGTCGCCCGTGTGCATCACCACGCGCAGGCCGCTGGCGTGAACAATGCTGGTCACTGCCGCCGTCTCGACTTGCAGGCCGTCCCGGTAGGTGCGCGTCGAGGCGTCTATCGCTGCATGAACGCTACGGGGCGCGTCGTCTGGAGCCAGCATGCGGCAGAAGTGCAGCCAGTGGATTCCCGCGTTGAGAATATCCCAGCCCTTACACTGGATTTCTACCAATACCAGTCGCCCGAGCTCGTTATTTTGGACGCGCTGGATAATCTCTATCGGCGTCGCCTTTGCCAGCAGCCCGTGTGGCACCGCCACGGGGATTTGCTTTGCGGCAATCGCCTCCAAAATTCTTCGCCCGGATTCAAACGTGTGTCCCAGCGGCTTCTCGACCAGGATGCCCTGGAGTCCCCCGCCCGACTCCAGCGCCGCGAGCGTCACTTCCTCGTGGCTGGGCGGATACGTACTGACACAGACCACTTCCGTGGGGCACTGCGCCAGCATTTCTTCATGGCTGGCAAAAACCGCAATCCCCGGATAGCTTGCCGCAAGCGCCTCGCGAACCTCTGTATGAAGATCGCAGGCCGCCGTGAGCGCAAAGCGCTCCGACGCTGCCAGAGCATTCAGCGAGAGCTTGCCCCCCATCCCACCACCGACCACCGCTGCTGTCCAAGTTTTGTGCAAACTCACGCCTGCGGCTCCCAGAGCCGAATGCCACGCACCATAAGACCCTGCTGGTTTTGTTTTTTCACCTCGGCGGCGTGCTTCTCCGCTTCCTGGCGAGCGGCAGCCGTGGCGGCGCTGATGGTCACGTAGTCGTCGGGGCGGCGGTAGCGGTGAATAAAGACGGGGCGTGGCTTCTCCGAGTGGTTCTCTTTGGAGCCGTGAATACAGCGGTAGTTGAAGAAGATCGCGTCCCCAGCCTTGCCACAGATCGGTAGCGAGCGCTCCCACGACCACTCGTCGGGATCCAGCCCTAGGTGTGAAAAAGTGTCAATGTGCGTTAATTGCCCGAGCTTGTGCGAACCGGGCACCACATGCAGTGCCCCGTTGACCAAGTCCGTGTCCACCACGTAGTTCAAGCTCGCCATGGGGCCGTCGTAGCGGTGCTCAAAGTAGGCGCTGTCTTGATGCAGGTTCTTCGGGTGCCCACCAACCGGCTCTTTGTAGAGACACTGACCATCCAAAAACAGCTCGATATTGGGGCCAAGCACGGCCTCGACTAAGTCAAGGGCGTGTTTATCCAGCGCGGACTGGAGAAACGCACCGCTGGTGGTGTAGCGCAGGGCCAGCACCATGATTTGTTTATCACGGTCGTAGTTGCCCGGCGCCTTGATCCAGAGTGTCCCATCGGGTGTCGTCCAGCCAATGCCAGGCACTTCTTTTGCCTCCGCATAGAGTGAGCGTGCCGTGTCGGCCACAAGCTCCACTTCCTGGGCAATCGCCTTGATGTAGGGCTTCATCAGCCCCCGCACGACGAGGCAGCCGTGTTCCTGGTAGATCGCTGCTGCTTTTGCAATATCCAGCGACTCCGCAAAGACTTCAATGTCAGAGATTGTCATGGTGAAGATTTTACCACTCGGGCGCTTTGTACTCCGCACGCAGTTTTGCGTAGAGCGCTTTTAGCTCCGCGAGCGTTTTTGCGTAGCCGGGGTCACCGTGCACGGAGCGCATCTCGCTAGGATCGCGCTTGAGGTCAAAGAGATTCCATTCTTTGGTGCTGGGAAAGTACATCAGCTTGTGACGGTCCGTGCGGACGCCATCGTGCGGGGCGACATTGTGGGTACGCTCGCCGCTGTACCGGTAGTAGATGGCTTTTCGCCAGCTCTGGGGAGCCTTGCCGGTCTTGAGAATCGGGACAATACTCTGGCCTTGAAGATCAGTCGGGGCGGCAATGCCGGCCATCTCTAGGAAAGTCGCGGCGTAGTCTATGTTCTGGATCAGGGCCTCGGGCCGTGAGCCAGGCTTGATCGTGCCAGGCCAGCGGATCAGAAACGGCATCTTCACCGACTCCTCGAACATCCAGCGCTTGTCGAACCAGCCGTGCTCCCCGAGATAAAACCCCTGGTCGGATGAGTAGATCACGATGGTGTTTTTTGCCAGCCCACTCTTGTCCAGATAGTCTAGAAGTTCCCCGACGCTTTCATCTACGCCGCGCACACACCGGAGATAGTCTTTTAAGTAGCGCTGGTACTTCCACTTGAGCTTATCGCGCTCGCTCATCGTGGGGAATTTTTCCAGAAACGCCTTGTTCTCAGAGGCATACGCCGCCTTCCAAGCCGCCGCCTGATCTGGTGTCATGCGATTGAG
>JANNDD010000972.1:0-3025 GCA_031387365.1 Armatimonas sp.
GTCAATCCAGAGGCCGACTTGTTTCTTCATAGTCCTCTCGTATGCAAAGCGAAAGCGCTGAGTTCCTTTCTTTTTCCTACTGCCACACGATACAGTAATCGAAACCCTATGATTGAAACACACGTTCACTTTAACAACGACACCCTGGAGCGCGACCTGCCTGGTGTTTTAGCACGCGCCACAACAGTAGGCATCACGGATTTTGTGGTTGTCGGCTTTGACGAAAAGTCCTCGGAGAAGGCTGTCGCACTGGCCGAGACAGACGCGCGAATCTGGGCTGTGGTCGGCGTGCACCCCCACGATGCCAAACACTGGAGCGAGGCAGTTGCTCAGCGATTGAGAAACTGGGCGGCGCATCCCAGAGTGCTGGCGATTGGGGAGATCGGGCTAGATTTCTACCGCGATCTCTCGCCACGAGACTTGCAGTACGAAGCCTTCCGAGCACAGCTCGCGCTGGCACGAGAAGTTGCGCTGCCCGTGGTGATTCACTGCCGCGATGCCTACGATGAGTGTCTGGCGCTCCTAGAAGCCGAGGCGGCGGACATTGCGCTGATTATCCACTGCTTCGCCGGTGAGCTACGCCACGCGGAGATCTGCTGGAAGAACGGCTGGTTTATGGGAGTGGATGGCCCCGTGACCTACAAGAAAAACGACACACTTCGGGAGATCATCAAAGCAACACCAGCCGAGCTTTTACTTCTCGAAACCGATGCGCCCTATCTCTCGCCCGAGCCCTTTCGAAGCAAGTTCCCCAATGAGCCTGCCCGGCTAACGCACATCCGCGACACCATCGCCGATCTACGGGATACGACGCCGGACGCCATCGCGGCACAGACAGCTGCCAACGCCCGCCGCGCCTTCCCGAAGCTACTGCGGGACGCTTAGGCTCAGGCTCTTCTCGCCGATCTTTGCCAGCGCCACCTCAGCGGGCAGCCGCACATCCTGATCGGTCGGGGCGAGAATCTCCGGCGTGCCGACGGCAACACCAGACTCCGTGGCAGTCTTGCCATTGGAGCCGTGTAGGCGGAGCTCCCACTTCCAGTCATTTCCCTGCTTCTTCAAGATCACATCACAGAGCCAGGTGTGGCAGCCCCCCGTTTTTTTCGGATCGTTGAGCTTGTAGACATCGGCGAGGCTCGCCTTTCCACCTGCCACCGTCGGGACACTCCAGTTGCGCTCCCCCAGCAAGCTCCACTGATAATGCACAGTGTCAGCCGTTTCCTTCACTTTCGCGGGGATCAGGCGAACATAGCCCGCGGCAGGTGGAGAAAGCTTCTCGCTGCCCAAACGCGTGGGTTTAGGACAGCCCACAAGAAGCAGGGCCGAAAAAATAAGAAAAACAAAGCGCATGAAACTTCATTGTACCGCGCGATACAATTCTGTGATGCGTAAGCAGCAATCCACCAAAAAACAACAGAAAACGGTACTTAAGAAGAAGCTAACTGCCGCGCAACAGCAGCTTGCAACAGTCCAAGGACAGCTCGCAGCAGCCAAGCGCTCTGAGGAAGCAATCGCAACAGAGCTGACCAGTATCGAGGGCCAGCTCACCTCCACTCGCCAGAAGCTCACGGAGGTTAAGGCGCGCCTGAACCGGACGCGTACCGAGCAACAGAAAGTGACGGTACTTTTGGCAAAGTCGCAGGGGACGCTGGCACAGGCACAGCGTAGCCTAGCACAGCGGATGGCGGCCAACTACCGGCAGGGGCCGGTGCGTTATGCCTCGGTTCTGCTCGGGGCACACACCATGGGCGAGCTTGTCAGCCGGGCGGAGCTCGTGCGCTCCATTGTCAAGTACGAGTCCACCCTCATTGCCCAGATCAAAGCAGGGCGCGAGCAAGTGATCAAGTGGAAGGGGCTCGTGGATCAGAAGGCGGGTGAGATTCGCAAGCAAGAGCTGGCACTAGGTGGTCAGCAGGATCAGGAAGCCCAGCTCGTTCAGAAGCGACGTCTCGTGCTACTAGAGGCTCAGGCCAAGCGCACCCAGATCGAAGCGGAGTACGCCCAGCTCGCCGCCGACTCAAATGAGATTTTGCAGCGGCTTCAGGCACTTGAGGGAACACCCCTACCGGGAAATTTTTCAGGGAAGCTAATCCAGCCCGTGGTGGGCCGAGTCGTTTCCTCGTTTGGAATGCGCTTTCATCCGATTCTCAAGATCAATCGCCTTCATGCGGGCGTGGACTTTGGCGCGGGCACGGGCACTCCCATAGTTGCCGCCGCCGCAGGGTTGGTGGCCTACTCCGGGACGATGCGGGGCTACGGCAATGTGGTGGTCATAGATCATGGAGATGGCATCTCGACTCTCTATGCACACTGCTCCGTTCTTCTCGTCATCCAGGGTGAGAGCGTCGCTCAGGGTAAGCTCATCGCACAAGTGGGAGCGACAGGTCTGGCAACCGGGCCACACCTGCACTTCGAAGTGCGCCGCAATGGCAGCCCCATTAACCCGATCGGGGGCGGCCTTTAAAGCAAAAATACGAGTTTAGAGGCTCCTTCCCTGAAGGCAAAAAAGCACACAGCACAGAATCCCTTCAAGGAACACTGAACCAATGAACTGCATCCGCTTACTCGTCGCCACCAGCATTGCCCTGGGAACCCTCTTATTCACCACCACTTCCACCGCTCATGCTCAGGCTCTGCTCAACGGGGCAAAGTCGCTCAAGAAGCTGCCTGCCGCTACAAGTACAACAAGCACCACAAATACCACGCCAACGCCGGATCCGAGTGATCGCGTTCAGTGGGGGGAGAAACAAGATCCCACTCCGCCCTCTCTCCTGCTTGCAAACACAAACACCAGCACGACTACCAACACGGCAACCCATCGCTCACGCTCGCAATCCGTGCCCGAGCCGGGCACACTCGGCTTACTGGCGCTGGGAGGGCTTGGACTACTACGCCGTCGCCGGTAAATATGAGCCGTGGTATAATTAGGGCTAGCAAAGCCGCGCACCCAATGAGTTAGGATGCGCGGCTTTTTGTGTCTTTTTGACCTAATGACTTATGGATATCTACGACTTTACGATTATTG
>JANNDD010000015.1:0-5989 GCA_031387365.1 Armatimonas sp.
GGTCGAACTCGTGGTAGGCACTGCCTTTTTCGCCATCGAAGACAAAGTCGGTGGAGACCTGGATCAGCCAGCTCCGGGTTTCGCTACAGGCGGCTGCCAGGTGCGCCGGGCCCAGCGCGGTGTGTCGCCAGGCCGCAGTGGGCTCGCCCTCCGCCCCATCCACCCCCCCCCCAGCGGCGCACCTACACACCACGTCGGGGCGATGAAGATTAACGCAGGCGCGGACAGCTACGAGATCGGTGATATCCAGTGCGGTGCGGCTCGCTAAAGCAACAATATCGTGGCCTCGGCGCTCGGCTTCGGCCACGACATCGCATCCCAGCATTCCCCCCGCCCCAACAATGAGGAGGCGTAGACGCATTGTCTAGGCGCGCTCGTCCATCGGGACGAACGCCAGATCGCGTGGACCGCCGTAGATGGACTCGGGGCGAATGATTAAGCTCTTGGGCATCTGCTCTAAAATATGAGCTGTCCAGCCGCTGGTTCGGCCAATCGCAAAGACGGGCGTGAAGATCTCCGAGGGGATTCCCACCGCGTGCAGAATCAGCGCGGCGTAGAGCTCCACATTGGCGCGGAGCTTGTTGCCCGGCTTGCGCTTCTCTAGCTCATCCACCGTGGTCTGCTCGACAATCTTGATCAGGTTCAGCAAGTGATGATCCCCGGTCTCGTCGGCCATCTTATCGGCGGCATCCGAGAGCAGGGCGGCACGGGGGTCGCGTACTTGGTAGACACGGTGCCCGAAGCCCATAATGCGCTCTTTGCGATCGAGCGCGGCACTGATCCAGGGCTGGACATTCTCCTCAGAGCCGATCTCATCGAGCATGTCTAAGACGGGGCCAGGGACACCACCGTGGAGCCAGCCTTTGAGAGCACCGATCGCGCCCGTCAGTGCCGAGACCATGTCCGAGTTGGTGGACTGGATCACGCGCCCGGCAAATGTCGAGGCGTTGAAGCCGTGCTCCGCGACGGCAACTAAGTAGGCATTGAGGCCCGCCACACGTGCCTTACTAGGCTCCGTACCCTCCAGCATGTAGAGGAAGCCCTCTGCCACGCTGTGCTCAGGCTTCGGGTGAACAATTTCTTTACCCTCGCCCAGGCGGTAGCTGTGCGCCACAATCGCGGCCATCTGTGCTTGAAGGCGTGCGGCGCGGCGTAGGGCATTTTCCACATCCGCGGGGGCATTGATCGGCCATGCCGACTCGGGATCGCCAATGGTGAGGGTGGACGCTCCTATGCGCAGGATGTCCATTCCCTCGGCGTGGGGTGCACAGGCACGCAGCGTTGCCAGTGTCGCCTCGGGCAGCTCCCGGGCAGCGGACATTTCTGCTCGGAGAGTGTCGTACTCTGTGCGGTTGGGGAGCTTGCCGTGCCAGAGTAGATAGCAGACTTCCTCGAACGTGACATTGCCGGAGAGGGAGCTGATATCATAGCCGCGCAGAGTCAGCTTCCCGTTCTGACCATCTACCTCCGCAATTTGGGTCTTTGCGGCAACGACGCCTTTAAGACCATCGTGGATCGTCGGTTCGGATGCCTGGGTTTCGAGGGAACTCATGTTTATCTAAAGAATCCTTTGGTTGGAGATTGCCGAGAGATAGTACCTGCCACTGACCTGCTTGTCAACGTCGGAAAACTACCAGAAGTTCACACTATTTTTTCACCGGGATCGGAGACCACACCGGAGACGACGCTTTGCCCTTGCCCTGTGTCAAATTGATCGGGGTGTCCGTGCCCGTTGCAGGGGTGACCAGTAGCTCTTTATCGGCGACAAAGGCGAGTGCGGCACTGTCCGGCGACCAGGTAACGGCACTGACAGGCTTGTCGTAGAGCAGTGTGGGAGGGTCTTGCGCCGTGATATTGCCCACAAATAGCCCCGCGGACTTGCCATCCCGCGCTTCTGAAATATAGATCGCGAGCATCTTGCTATCGGGGGCTACAGAGAAGCCATCCGCGATAAAAGGAAGAGGGATAATGCTCTGAGGAGCAAGTTTTGCATCAAAATGAACCAGAACCGACTTGCCCTCCATCGCGTCGTTTTGTGAGGAAAGCTGGTTTAGAAGTTTCCCCATCTGCTCGGAGGCCATCTGTTTCTCCTCCTCCGTCTTCGGGTTTGGAATCTGCAGGGCTTCTTTCAGCGGGGCTCCGCCCGTGAAGAGCACAACAAAGCTGCCATCTTTGAGTGCCTGGAAGCGAAGATCCTGGGAAGATCCGAGGAGAGCCAGGAATTTTTCCTGAACCTGGTAGACCACGAGTACATGGCCGTGCTCGCGCTTGACTGCGGCTAGAATAGTCTCACCGTCTAGGGAGACAGCGTACTGACTGATGCCCCCCTCGGCAAAGAGAGCGGCGAGTGCGACATTGTCGCGCTTGCCCTCGACCGTCGGAAAGATCGCATCGGAGTCGGATGCGTCGGTGGTCGTTCGGCCAATCTTTCCGCTGTCCAGAAAAAATAAGTCGCGGTCGCCGCGAAAATAGGGCTGTTCCTTGGTGGACTCATTTACCGTCAGCGTGATTTGCCTTCGGCCTGGCGCGGCTTCCGTCAGACATACCTGGCGAACGCCGCTCAGCCCGTGGTCTTCGGTGAACACCAGGTGCTGGCCATCTGCGGAGAAGGCGAGCTCGCTCTCCAGAGTCGTGTCACGGGTGAGCTGGGTTGGCTCGCCGCCCGTTGCACTTCCCAGATAGATATCGCTTTGGCCGTCTTTTTCCCAGACAAAGGCAATCTTGCCCGCCGTACTCGGGACGCCGACAAAGGGCAAGGGAAAGCCACGGTAGACCCAGAAAGCCAGTCCCCCCAGAATGCCTAGCGCGGCAAGGGCGAGCAGAAAATTGCGAAATGTGAAAATTTTAGGACGCATAACTGAATTTCTTGAAATTTAGTAAGTTCTTGCTACGTAGCTACCAAGATAGCCTGTGTAGCCAATAGTAACCGTCGCCGCAAGCATGAGAACCAAGTAGGCTAGATAGAGTCTATTGCCACTACGATCCTGGGCTAAACCGAGACCAAAGTCTCTCGTGACACTCCTCCAGATCAGCAGTAAGGCGATCCCGATGGTGCCACCCAGGGCAAAGTTACGGTGAGGCAGGAGATGGTCCGCCTCCCATTTCTCCACGCGAAACCAGCCGAGCTGTCCCCAGAAACCTGAGAAAATCGCGGGCAAGGAGAGCGTGACAGCAACGACTAACGCCCAGAAACCGACGGTGCGCCATTCTTTCTTCCCAAAAATCTTACTCCCTAGATCAAAGGCAAAGGAAACAAGAGTGAGTGCAAGTGCAAAGTGGACGCTGGCACCATGGAGGTGCTGCCAGAGCTTGATAGGGTCTTCCTGAGGCATAACCCTCCTATGATACAATAAACACAGACGGGTCGCCGCTTTCGGCGGCCCGTACTTTCGTTAATGGTGAAACTATATGCTGGCGGATATATCCAAAGATTTGAGCCTGCTTGCGGAGCGCCTCGACGATATCGGGAGGCATCTTTGACCTTCCCCGTCGAAATAAAGAGATAGCACAGCTCGAAGCCCTCGCGGGGGAACCCTCGCTCTGGGACGATGTGGCTCGGGCTCAAAAGACAATGCAAGCACTCGCAAAAGCGAAAGAGGAAGTACTGCCCTACTTAGAATTGCGACGGCAACTAGACGACACACTGGTTCTGATCGAGATGGCCGAGTCCGACGATGACCCGGAGGCGTATGAGCCGGAGGTGCGCTCCGAGACAGAGGCAATCATGGCGGGAATGGACAAGGTGGAAAATTCCACGCTTCTCTCTGGCCCGTATGATGCCCACGATGCCATCCTGGAGATCAAGCCGGGTGCGGGCGGGACGGAAGCCTGTGACTGGGCAGCGATGCTCCTGCGGATGTACTTGCGCTGGGCGGAGGCCAATGGCTTCCAGGCGGAAGTCAATGAGGAACTTCCTGGTGAGGTGGCGGGGATCTCCTCCGCGACCGTGTTTGTGACGGGACGAAATGCTTACGGGATGCTGCGCTCCGAACACGGGGTGCATCGCCTCGTACGAATCTCTCCCTACAACGCCAATGGCAAGCGTCAGACTAGCTTCGCCGCCGTGGAAGTACTCCCACAGATCGAAGATGACAGCGAGCTGGTGATTGATGACAAAGACCTGCGGCTCGACACTTTTCGGGCAAGCGGTGCCGGGGGGCAGCACGTCAATAAAACCAGCAGTGCTGTGCGCATCACGCACCTTCCGACCAATATTGTGGTGACCTGCCAGGATCAGCGCAGTCAGCTACAAAACAAAGAGGTCGCAATGCGCGTCTTAAGAGCGAAGCTCGCGGAAGTTGAGGCGCGCAAGTTTGATCAGAAGATGGCCGAGCTTCGAGGCGATCAGCAGCGGATTGAGTGGGGTAGCCAGATTCGTAACTATGTCTTTCAGCCCTACACCCAGGTGACGGATATCCGGAGCCGGGTGAAGCTGACCGATGTGAATGCGATCATGGATGGCAATCTTGAGGCGCTGCAGCTAGGGTATTTGCGCTGGTTTGCCGGTAAAGGAGCAGCAGGAGATGCAAACGATGGAAACGACGAAGATTAAGTTTCTGGCACTGGTAGGATTGTTACTAGGGGGCTTGGCGCTCCCTGTACAGGCACAGCCGGAGAAAACCGCGATCCGGCTTGGCGAGGCCGAGGCAGGAAACTTGGTGGCGGATGCCGTTCGGCTGAGTGCAAGCGCGGACGTCGCACTGGTGCCCGCTGCCGCCTTTAAGGGCAGTAAGGCTGTCTCTGCTGAGGCGGCAGCGGCTCTGCTTGATCCCTCTACCGATGAGATCGTGGTGCTCAGTATCCGTGGTAGCCAGCTCAAAGACGCTCTAGAGCGCTCGGTGTCTTTTGCGGGAACCCCGTTCGCGGGTTTTCTACAGGTCTCGGGGCTCACTTTCCAGTACAACGCCAGCCACGACATTGGGGACCGTGTGGTAAAAGTCACGGTGGGCGGAGCACCGCTTGATCCTAAGAGGCTCTACAAAATCGCCACCACACGTCCTCTCGCCGACGGTCAGCAGGGCTATTTCCAGATCTGGAAAAAAGAGCAGATTCTCCCTAGCACAAAAGCTATCACCCTTGGCACTGCGCTACGCGCCCTGCCCACGGGACAAGTTGGCAAGATCGAGGGACGCATCGTTCGAGTAGACAAGTAGACCTTGTTGCCCAATTCGAAATCCGATGGGCTTATCGTGCGCTCACGGTGTCCAGTGGAGCTGCTGGGCTTGAACGGTCTGCGCGTTCATGAGCTGCGCGTGACCATCCGCGAAGCCCAGAGCCGCCTTTCCATCGTGGCGGAAGAGTGGGGCACCCGGCGCACCCTCGTAGATTAACACGGTCTTGCCAGGGTTGTTTACCATTCGCATGCTCACTCCCATGAGCTTTGGGTTGAGCTGGAGCGGGAGGCCACCAAGGTCGATCCCGTCGAGCGACGTGGAGAAGGTCTTCGTTTTGTAGGCGGATACCACCAGCGCACTAGCAACCTTTTTGGTCTGGGCCAGCACGGCGATGCGCGCATTTGCATGGGAGGCTTGCTGTAACGACTCCACGACTGGCTTGGTCGCACACCCTGCCAGCACAATCTGCCCCGCAGCAATAACAAGACCGAGAATACGTTTTGATTTCATGTCAGAATCCTTAATGTCGTATGACACGCTATACAAAACTTAGGTTGCATAGAGATAAATGGTTGCCTCCCTCAACGAAGTGTTCCCCGTAACAATTCAGTAACAGGATTTTTAGTTCTAGCCCAGGGTTTTGTCGAGATTGTCCAGCACGCGCCGGAGATAGCCGCGTGTGGCCGCCACTTCCTGCATACCGTCCAGGGCTGCCTCTGTCTCCCCGCTATCGTAGGCGGTGAAGAGCTGGCTCAGCCGCGCTTTGAGTGCGGCGTAGGCTTCGGTGAATTCGACGTGTGCTGCTTCCAAGTGAGTCCGCTGGCTCTCGTCGCCGTCTTGGAACTCCATGAGCGCCTCTTGTAGCTCCATCACGG
>JANNDD010000130.1:0-16122 GCA_031387365.1 Armatimonas sp.
CGCGATTAAAGGCTTTTTCTGGCTCCTTGAAGAAGCACGCCTCTCTACTACTTTCCAGCAACTGATACTTATTGGCGGTGATGCGGGCATGGGACACTTTGTCTACCCCCACCCGATCCCAGTGACCGAGACCCAGAGACACAGCGCCTACCCGGGCTGCTACGCACTTTCCAAAGTTCTGGAAGAGGTGCTGTTAGAACAATATTATATTCAGTACAACCTCAACGGTTGCTGCCTGCGTGCGCCCTGGATCATGGAAAAAGACGACTTCAAGTACACGCAGAGCTTCGGTGAGGATGTCTTTGGCGGCCCACGCTGGCGTGATCTCGTCGGGGCAGACGCTGCCGACAGCTACCAAGCCGCAAGCACGACTCCCATTCTCTGCGATCCTGAGGGCAACCCGATCAAGCGTAACTTTGTCCACGTCAGCGATCTCGTGAGTGCCATGCTCGCGGCGCTGGATCATCCCAAGGCCCACCAGCAGACATTCAATATCTGCATGGATGAGCCCGTGGACTACGGCTTTGTGGCGGAGTACTTAAACCAAACCCGCGGCTTCCCAAGCGTCAAAATCACCACGGAGTTCCACAGCACTTGGCTAGATAATGCCAAAGCCCGCTTCTTATTGGGCTGGAAACCTGTCTACGACACCGCAAAACTAATTGATGCCGCCTACGACTACCAGCGCCCTGTAAGCGACCCACGCGTTATCTGGTACCCGGGATAGCCTACCCCCTAGCCCCCGCCTGGCGGGGGCTAGGGAGCGATTTACGGCTTGGGGTTCATGTCGCTCTTGGGTGCGGTTCCCTTGGTGGGTTTTGCGAGCGTCTTGATGTAGATATTCTTGAAGCTGGCAATTGTATTACCCCCGTGGCAGAGCTGGAAGCCAATCGGGCCGGAGAGGAATGCCTCTGCATCGTCACCATCGGCGGTCTTCACGCCATTGAGGTAGATCGTAGAGTGCGTGCCGACGTGGCGGATGTAGTAGTGGTTCCAGTCTTTCTGCTTCACAATCTGGTCTGCGTCCGCTTTGGGAAAATCGAAGATCTTCTTACTACGGCGACGCTCATCCCAGATACAGCCCCAGTAGCCCTCGCCCATGTCCACCTGGTAGCCGGGAGCATCGTCAAACGATGTCGGCTTGATGCGGGTACAGACCCCAGAGTTGTAGCCGTCCATCTTCACATCAATGTGCAGCTCAAAGTCCGAGTAGTCCATATCGCTGAAGAGATAGTGGTGCTTGGGCGTACTGCCCTTCTTGTCACCCACAATCGCGCCATCCACCACCGACCAGTAGCCCTTCTCCAGGTTCCAGCCCTTGAGATCCTTGCCATTAAAGAGTGACTTCCAGCCCTTGGCGACCGGCTTGCCGTCTTTCACAATGCCATCCGGGCCTTCGCCAAAGACAACGGTCCCGGGAGCGGGGTAGACGGGATTGTATTTTGGCTTCGGGGGCTCCACTTTCTTGGGAGGTGTCAGGCTCTTTGGCACGAGCTCTGCCAGCGGCGCAATCTCAACACCGGCTTTCTTGGCCTCTGCCGCATCGTCGAAGCCCTCGAAGGTGAGGTTGTGTAGCTTGTAGTAGTCGCCACGGTAGTTGCGCTTGGGCTGCTGGCCACTATGGCAGTACGTACACTTAATCCCCTCTTTTGCCGCAAACGGTGGCTTCGCCTGAGCACTCGTCGCCAGTAAGGTCGTCAGCGGCAGAGCCGCAAGAATTATCTTTGTTTTCATCTATACCAATGCTTTCTTGATGATTGTGCCGCCCGTGCCGGTAAGGCGCTGGTTACGGCCATTGAAGAGATAGGTGAGCCGGGTGTGTTCCAGGCCCATGGTGTGGAGTATCGTCGCGTGAAGATCGTTGATGGGGTGCGGGTCTTCGCCGGTCTTGTAGCCCACTTCATCCGATGAGCCGACTACCGTGCCGCCTTTGATGCCGCCACCCGCCAGCCAGACCGTCTGGACGCCGGGGTTGTGATCGCGGCCCGCACCGCCCTGGGAGATGGGCATCCGCCCAAACTCCCCCGCCCAGACCACGAGCGTGGAGTCTAGCAAACCGCGCCGCTTGAGATCTTGCAAGAGCCCCGCGATGGGTTTGTCGGTCGCGCCCGCGTGCTTGCCGTGGTTGCTCTCAATGTTCCCATGCGCGTCCCAGGTATCGTCGCCGTGCCCGCCGCCCGAGTAGAGCTGGATAAAGCGCACGCCCCGCTCGACCATGCGCCGCGCCAGCAGGCACTTGCGTCCAAAGTCCGCCGTCTGGGGCTTGTCCATGCCATAGAGCGCCTTGGTCTCCTCGGTTTCTTTCGAGAAGTCCACGGCCTCGGGGGCGGCCATCTGCATGCGATAGGCCAGCTCATAGCTTTTTATACGCGCGTCTAAGTCGCTATCGCCGGGCCGTGCGGCTAAGTGCCCTCGGTTGAGCTGCTCTAGAAACGCTAAGTCTTGCTTTTGATTCTCATCGCTCACACCCGCGCCGGGCTTTAAATCTAAAATAGGAACGCCACTGGGTCGGAAGACCGTCCCCTGGTAGCTGGCAGGCATGTAGCCACTTGCCCAGTTGGGGGCGCCGCCAATCGGACCGCCACGTGGATCGAGCATCACCACAAAGCCTGGAAGATTTTGGTTCTCCGAGCCCAATCCGTAGGTTGTCCAGCTTCCCAGTGAGGGTGCCCCCTGCAAAATGGTACCCGTGTTCATCTCAAAGAGCGCGGGAGCATGGTTGTTTGAGTTGCCAAAGACCGAGCGAACAAAGCAAATATCGTCCACGCAGCCACCGACATGCGGGAAGAAATCACTGACCTCAATGCCACTCTTACCGTATTTTTTGAAGGGAATTGTGCTACGCATCAGAGGTGCGTTGTTGCCGCCACCAAACGTCTTGATCTCTCCCGCGGTGGGCAATGCCACGCTCATCGTCTTGCCATGGTACTTGTCCAGCCCCGGCTTGGGGTCAAACGTGTCCATCTGGCTGGGACCACCGTACATAAATAAGAAAATAACACTCTTCGCCTTCGCGGGAAAGTGTGGATTTTGAGGAGCCCCCTGTGCCTTGGCTTCGTCGGCAAGTAGAGCACTGAGCGCGAGGGCACCAAAACCGACGCCTGCGCGGGCGAGAAAGTCGCGACGGGATGTCGAGCGGGTGAAGTGCGGGCTAGTCGGCATAAAGAAACTCATTGATATTGAACAGGACATGACAGAAATCGGCAAGCGCAGCTTGCTCGGGACTGGCTTTCTTCTCGTCGCGATGAAGCGCAGCTTTCTTGGCGAGAAATGCCGTGGCCTGCCCGAGCTGCGTGGCGGTGGGCTTGCGTACCAGCGCGAGGCGATAGGCAAGAGTGACTTGTGCCGCCGGATCGCTCCCGGCTTCTTTGGCGACGCGCTCGGCAAAATGCCGGGCTTGCTCCCAGGCGAACTCGCCATTAAACATCGCCAGGGCCTGCGGCGCGATAGTCGTGGACTGGCGCTTGGGACAGGTGTTGACCATGTCTGGACCGTCAAAAACCTCAGTCATCGGCAAAGAGAGCGAGCGGCGCTGGAAGACATAGACCGTCCGGCGGCGCTGCTGATCCTCAGGAGAGTTCCCCCACTTGTGCGTCGAGCCCGTGGCGAGCACTTCACCAGAGACACGCGGGTAGATACTCGGCCCCGACATCTGAAGATTTAGCTGCCCGGAGACCGCTAAGATCGAGTCACGGATGCTCTCCCCTTCGAGCCGCTGACGTCGCTGGCGCCACAGAAGCGTATTGCTGGGGTCGAGCTTCGCCGCAACGGGGTTGGCTCCGACGCTTTGTTTATAGGTCGCACTGGTCAGGATCACTTTATGGAGTTTTTTCAGGCTCCAGCCCTTCTGAACCAGTGTCGTAGCCAGCCAGTCCAGTAGCTCAGGATGCGTGGGCTTACTGCCGTTGCGCCCAAAGTCCGACGGTGTGGCGACAATACCCTGCCCAAAGTGGTGCTGCCAGAGCCGATTGGCGATCACACGCGCCGTGAGCGGGTTCTGTGGGCTACCAACCCAGCGTGCTAGCTCCAGCCGCGCCTTACCTGTCGCGATATCCACTTCGTTGCCGCCGCAGAGGCTGGCGATAAAACCTGGTTTTACGACATCTCCTGGGGTTCCCAAGCTACCACGCACCAGCACGTTATGGGTGATCGGGTTGTTGTTCTTATCCGTCACGGTTTCTGCAATCGTATCAATGGGGCTCAGCGCACGGTTCAGCGCATCAATCTCCGCATCAACCCCCTCTTTCTTTCGCTTGCGCTTGGGCTCCTCAGCATCCCCTTTTTCAGCACGCTCGGCCTCTTGCTGAGCGCGTTTTTCTTTGAGCTGTTCCTGAAGCTCACGACGACGCTTCGTCAGCTCAGGGCTGTCCACCTCACCCGCGAGGCGCTCCTCGGACCAGCGCGTGTTGGCGAAAAACCCTTGAAGCCGGTAGTAATCGCGGGCCGTAATCTTGTCGTATTTATGGTCGTGGCAGCGCGCACAGCCCACGGTCATCCCCAGCATCACTGAGCCAACCGTGTCCGTGGCATCGTTGAGATAGTCCTGCCAGCGCCCCGCGGGATCGCGTGAGAGCTCATCCCAGGAGCCAAGGCGTGCGAAGCCCGTGGCAATGAGTGAGTCGGAGTCTTTGGGGCTGAGCAAGTCGCCCGCAAGCTGCTCCGCAAGAAATGTATCGTAAGGCTTGTCGGTATTGAAGCTACGGATCACATAATCACGGTAGCGCCAAGCACGGGAGCGGATATTATCGGCCTCGAAGCCATGGGTCTCGGCGTAGCGCACCAGGTCCAGCCAGTGCCGCCCCCAGCGCTCGCCATAGCGCGGATCGGCCAGCAATCTATCAACTAGCTTCTCATAGGCACCAGGCGCAGTGTCGGCAAGAAACGCATCCGCCTCTTGGGGGGTCGGCGGCAGCCCCACTAAGTCTAAATAAACACGCCGTAGGAGCGTGGTCTTGTCGGCGGGTGGACTAGGAAAGAGCTTCTTTGCCTCCAGCTTTGCCAGCACAAAGTTATCGATAGGATTCGCAACCCACTCGTCGCGCAGTACCGGGTTCTTAACACGCGGCGCCACAGGGTTAACGGGCAGGGTATACGGCCAGCCCAGCTTTGCCTCATCCACTTTCGCCCCCTGCGCGATCCAGCGCTCGATGGTCTGAATCTGGGCTTCTTTCAGCGGCGGCATCCCGATAGGCATCTGCGGCTGGTGCTTGCCGCGCAAGTAGCCGATCAGCGCACTCTCGGCAGGCTTGCCGGGCACAATCACGCGCTTGGTGAACTTCCTGCCTCCTGAAAAGAGCGCAAGGCCCTCGGTGACAAAGCCGCCCTGTCTCGTCTCGCCACTATGGCACCCCGTACAGTCAGCCTTCAGGAGCGGCTCCACTTCCTCCCGAAAGCTAACCCTCTTTTCGACTTTCTGTCCCGCCGCCCCTAGAGCGAAGAGAGCAATCAGCGGGAGTGCCGCCATAAACTTGCGCATAAACCTATTTTACCGACTTTTCTCTCAAGAAAAATAGTGTCCCAAAGCCAGGATGATCTGCCTGGAATGCGGCCCCCTCGGGGCGGAGCGACTCGGCGGCGCGGCGGGTGTAGGGCGCTTTCTTGCCCAGCCGCCCCTCAAAGTGGTTCAGAGCCATCTCAAAGATCGGACGCAGCTTGCCACGACCTTGTTCAGAAATCATAGGCCAGTTGTACTTGCCGGTCTTGTCTTTGTAGCGCTCGAAGGGCACTTCCTCACCAAGGTTATACTTGGCGGTGTACTCAAATCCCTTGAGCAGGCGGAAGTTGTCTGCGCTGTAGAGATCAATCCCCTGGTTCCACGCAATCTCCGCCGCCTCGGCCAAGTGCCCAATGCCGAGCTGGACGTGCTGCTGGTCGCGGCCACTCTCTTGGCACTGACCCGTTTCGTTAATAACGTAGTGGGTTAGTCGCCCATTACCAGAACCCATTTTGTAGTAGGCCACGGCTTTGTCAAAGAGCGCCTTATCTCCTAAAAATACCCCGCAGGCAAGTAGCATCTTGATGCAGGCTGTGTCCCAGTTGCCGTTTGCAAACGTCGCGAAGTCCTTCACCACAGGAATAAACGCCCGGCGCAGGCAAGTCTCAAATCCTTTGTGCTCTAGAAGCTCGGCGGCATTGACCAGCTTGAAGCCGTAGAGCGCGGCGGCCAGCTCTTTATCGTGGCCCGTGATGGTCTGGAGTGAGCCCCCCCAGGCATCTAAGATAGCGATGGCTTTCTCTTTGTGTGCCTTCTCGCCCGTTAGCCACCACATTAAAGCATTTTGGTACGCCGCGTTGGCATCACTAGCGAGCTCGTCATTGCCGAGATTCTTAGCCGTCTCCCGACAGACCGTCGGAAAGCCCCCACCCCGCACGCGCCACTGCGCCGACGATGCCGGGTGCTCCTTGAGCTTGGTAAAGCCGCCCCGCCAGGGTTCCGGCCCGCGTTCGACAGTGAGCTGAGTGCGCAGACGCTCTAAATCTTTTTTTGTGTTTAGAATGCCAGGATGGGAAAACATATGGTATCGTATCACTTCCCCTATGCAAATAGACCTACCAGATTTTGCCCTCGTCGTCCTTGTGGGCGCGTTTGGCGACGGTCTCAGAGCGCTTCATTGCGACAGAGTACCAAGTGCTGGAAACGAGTCGTTCGGAGAACGTGAAGGCACTGGGAGATTAGTGGGACAAAAAAACAGAAGAGGGCATGGAAGGAATTGTTATCAAGGTTCGCGAATTTATCCCGGTTCGGAATGGTTTCTCGTCCTTGCGTATCCAACCTGCTGTAAAAGTGCGAGGGCGTGAGTATCTTCGGGTAATCTACGGCCCTGAGTACACGGATCCGCAACATCTCTCCCGCTTACGTGAGCGGGGTCTAACAGGAAAGAGATCGCTGGCTCTCCGAGAGTTCGCTCTTGGAGTTGAGGGGCTGGAGAGGTTCGTCCGTAAAGAACCGCTTCGCTGGGTGCATGAGTGTCTTTGCAACCCTTGGCCTGGAATCGGAGCCGGTAGACCCACGATTATAGGGGCGAAACCTAGAGGCCTTGAGCGACGTCTATAAGAGTTAAGGGTAGGTAAACATCCGTTTAGCGCGTTTCCTGTTAAAAACGATAGGGAACTTACTAACGCGTTTTACCGTTAATAATAAGACATTAATAATAAGACATTCTTAGCTCCGCTGAGCGGAGCATGAGCAGGGGACGTTTGAGAAAACCTCCCCGTTGGGTATAAGAAAGAAATGACTACACTAACGCCGGATACCATAGAAGAACAGAAACGGGATACGGCGGAGGCGCCAACGACGGCTCTCTCCGAGTCGGAAGTTACGCCACTCGCACCTGAGGAAGAAGAGGCTCCTGATCCCATGAAGGAGTTCTCTTTCACGGCATTTGTCGCCGACCGAGGGGGTGCGAATAGTGTGGCACTTCTCACACCCCGCCAGGAGCGCTGGCTGGCTCGCTGCGTCGAGCGCGGTGGCAAGCAGGGCGAGCGTGCCCGTGAGATCCTTGTCAACGCCAACCTACGCCTTGTCACTAGTATCGCCAAGAAGTATCAGAACCGTGGTATTGCCATGGAGGATCTGATCCAGGAAGGCACTCTGGGGCTTATCCACGCTGTGGATAAGTACGACTGGCGGCGCGGCTTCCGCTTCTCCACCTATGCAACCCACTGGATTCGCCAGGCACTGGGTCGCGCGGTCGAGAACCAGGGCCGCACGATTCGTCTGCCGTCGCACGCCATCGAGAGCCTTGGTAAGATCAAGCGCACTCGTGAGATGCTCGCCACACGCTTCAATCGCGTCCCCACGCCCCAGGAGATCGCACACGAGATCAGCCTGCCCGTGGACAAAGTCGAGACACTCCTTGAAGCCGAGACACCCGAGCCGATGAGCCTGGATGCGCCCGCGGGCGACTCCACCACGCGCCTAGGCGATCTTCTCCCCGCAGAAGACGCCACGAGCCCGTCGTCGCGGATCTTCCGCCGTGCACTGCGTGATGAGATCAATAAGGCGCTGGATCATCTGAGCAGCCGGGAGAAAGAAGTACTCTCCCTGCGCTATGGCCTCTCGGAGGACCAGGAGCAGCCCATGACCCTGGAGCAAGTGGGCAAGGCACTACACCTCTCCCGCGAGCGTGCCCGTCAGATCGAGGCGGGAGCCCTCCAAAAGCTCCGCCGAAGCGAAGTGGGTGGTCGCCTCCGCGACACCGTGATCGCATAAAATAAAAAAGCCCGCCCACCGGCGGGCTTTTTTATTGCGCCACAGCCGGAAAGCCAGCGTGCTCCAACCGCGTGACAATGGCCTCCACGGATACCAGCACTAAATCGTGGGCCACCGCGACCGTCTTCGCCGCGATGTCCACTTTGACATCAGAGATTCCCTCCACTTTGCCAAGGGCCTTCTGGATCGCACTGGCACAGCCACCACACTCGATATCCGGTGCTAAGAAAACAGTCTGTTTCATGAACTAAAATCTTATCGGAAAAAAATGCCTCTGGCCAGCACTGGCCAGAGGCGGAGGGAGAGAAGGATTTGGAGAGAAAACTCTAAGAGAATGTTCTCTACAGTTTAGTACTCTCTGCAAAAGGCATGCCTAAACTACCTAGCAAGCCTGCGGGTTTTAAGCGGATTGTGTAATCTGCCTATGACGGTCTATAATAGAGGGCGCATTTCGCGCTAGGAGAACTAACACCGTGGCCCAGAACTGGTCCAAGCCTGTTGATGTGGAGCTGGAGACACTCATCCGTGCCCGCTACCCCATTATCTATATTGTCTCGTGGGAAGAACGACGTGTCGAGGAGACGCTTCGCGAGATCTGTCAGAAGCGTGGCAAGAAGCTGATCCAGTGGACAATCACCAGTGGCCTGGGCGGAAATGTCGCCTCTCGTGATCCGCTGGCCGCGCTCGACCAAGTGCTCGCCGCTCCCGATCAGACTGTTTTTTTACTCAAGGACTTCCACCCCTTCATGAACGACCACGTGGTCGTCCGCAAGCTCCGTGACCTCGTCTTTGCCCTCAAGACCAGCTTCAAGACTCTGATTCTGCTCTCGCCGACACTCAAGTTGCCCGTCGAGCTAGAAAAAGAGATCACGGTGGTGGACTACCAGCTCCCGACTCCTAAAGACATAGACCGCTTGCTCGAAGGCATTATTCAGTCCGTGCGCTCGAACAATCAAATAGATGTGAACCTCACGCCCCTGGAGCGCGAGCAGATCTTAAAAGCCGCGTCGGGCCTCACGAGCAACGAAGCCGAGAATGTCTTTGCCAAGTCGCTAGTCGAGAAGCGAAAGTTCGATATAGACGTCATTCTCTCCGAAAAAGAGCAGATTATTCGAAAATCCGGGATCCTGGAGTACTACCCCGCCAGCGAGGCGTTCTCCGATGTCGGCGGTATGGATTTACTCAAAGAGTGGATGAGTCAGCGCACCGCAAGTTTCACCGATGCCGCCCGACAATATGGCTTACCAGAACCTAAAGGCGTTTTATTACTAGGAGTCCAAGGCTGTGGAAAGTCTCTTACCGCAAAAGCAATCGGATCACTCTGGAAATTACCACTATTACGCTTAGATGTCGGTAAAATATTCGGAGGAATCGTCGGACAGAGCGAAGAAAACATTAGAAAGGCTATTTCAACCGCAGAGTCAGTTGCCCCCTGTGTGCTCTGGATTGATGAGCTTGAGAAAGGGTTTTCTGGGACGCAAAGCTCGGGATCTAGTGATGGGGGAACCACAAGCCGTGTTTTCGGGACGTTTCTTGCCTGGATGCAGGATAAAAAAGCGCCTGTATTTGTGATTGCAACAAGTAACAATGTCACAGCACTACCTCCGGAGCTTCTGCGTAAGGGGCGCTTCGATGAGATTTTCTTTGTGGATCTGCCCTCAAAAGCGGAGCGTAAGGAGATCTTCGACATTCACCTGAAAAAGCGTGGCCGCGACCCGAAGAACTTCGATACGGTGGAGCTGGGGAAAGTTGCGGTGGGCTTCTCCGGGGCGGAGATCGAGGAGGCGGTGGTCTCGGCGCTCTTCTCGGCGTTTGCGGATCGGGATAAAGACACCAAGACCGGGGAAGAGTCTATCCGCGAGGTAACGGTTGAGGACCTGAAGCGCTCGGTGAAGATCTCGGTGCCGCTTGCGGTGACGATGCAGGAGAGCATTGCCGAGCTGCGTGCCTGGGCCGATAAGCGCGCTCGCCCGGTGTCCTCGGTGCAGTCCGAGTCCGCCGAGGAGATTCTGGATGCGGAGCTCGATGAAGGCGACGCGCCGTATCGTATGGACAACCTCGACGATGACGATGCCCACTGATGGAAGCGCTTGAGGCGTTTGTAGCACTAGAGGCGAGCCTGGGCGGTGGGACGCTCGGGCTCGCGGCGGTCTGTGCGGGCGAGAGCATGCTTTATCAAGCAGACACAATCTTTCCCACGGCGAGCTCCATTAAGATCGCCCTGGTTGAGGAAATCTTCCAGCAAGGGCTGGATCTAGTGCAACCCATCACGGTCACGGAGTTAGATTTTGTTGGTGGGAGCGGCGTGCTGGCAAGCCTCACACCCGGCGTCACGCTCCCGCTGGGCGATCTGGCAACCCTGGCAATCTCCCTCTCAGACAACACGGCGAGCAATCTGTGCCTGCGGGCCGTGGGCGGGCCGGAGGCGGTGAATGCACGGCTGGCCACCTGGGGCTGCCGAGACACGCGTATCCACCGTCCGATAAAATTCAAGCTCCGCGACAGCGACCCACCGCACACCGCCACCGGGACGCCTGCGGACTTTCTGAAAATTCTCGCCCAGCTCGGCCCCGAGACAAAGAAGCGCCTGGCGCTCGTCGGCGACACGGCAATGCTCCCGCGCCTCCTGGGGGTAAATGCCTACGCGTCGGACTTGCGTCTCGCCCCGCCGCCCTTTACAGTGGCCCACAAGCCCGGCGCAGTCACCGGTGTGCGCAACGATGTCGGCTTTATCGAATGCAATGGTAAGGCACTCACGGTTGCGATCTTCACCAAGGGCTGCCCTGACCCACGCTGGACGGTGGAGAACGCTGGGTGCATTGCCGTGGCGAGAGCCGCTCAGTACATCGCGCAGTATTTCTTAGAGCCATGACGGTTGAGCCGCTCACGGGAGGCCAGGCAAACACCGTCTTCTCCATCACTTTCCCCAGCGGCGAGCGTGTCATCCTTAGGCTTCACTCTCGCACCGATGGTTTCGCAGGGACGGTTCGTACCATTGAGACTCTAAAAGTGCTCGACCTGCCTGTGCCTGAAGTGATCGCCCACGGCCACCGACCCGATATAGATGCCTCCTGGCTGGTTCTGGGCTGGACACCGGGCCGCGAGCTGCGCTGGGTGGTTGCCGAGATGACACCGGACCAGCAGACGCGTGTGGCGGAGCAAATTGTCGGATTCCAGCGCCAGGTAAGTGCGCTTCCCCAAGGCGACGGCTTTGGCTATGTTCCACCAGGCACACCGGGAACACACGCCACCTGGCTAGAGCTCCTAGCGACCCACCCGCGTCTCACCGAAGCCTCCCGTGATATTGCGGACTATCTCGCAACCGTTGAACCGACGTGCTTTCTGGACGACATTACGGGCAAGAACGTCCTCATCGAAAACGGCAAGCTCACCGGCCTGATTGACCTGGACTATGTCTGCTACGGCGATCCGCTCTACTGGCTAGCACTCACCCACGTCGGGCTGGTCTGCGACACCGAGACGGAGTTCTACGCCACAGAGCTGATTCGGCTCTGGAACCCCACCCCGCTGGAAAAGCGCGTTCTGGCGTTCTACAGCGCCCTCATGGTAGACGACTTTCTGGCATGGTTCAGCGCCGATGAGAGCCCCGAGTGGCAGCGCCGCATGAGCGCCGCCCGTGCGCACTGGCTCAGTGTGACACAATTCGCTATTTCTTAGAGAAGTCTAGTATAATGCATCCAACAAAGGGGTAGGACAATATGAGACATGCGTTTACACTGATTGAGCTTCTTGTGGTAATTGCAATTATCGCGATTCTGTCTGCGATTCTCTTTCCCGTTTTTGCACAGGCACGGGGCAAGGCCCGCCAGGCGAGCTGCCTGTCGAATATTAAGCAGCTTGCCTCAGCGCACCTGATGTATGCACAGGACTATGACGAGACCCCTCCTTCGGTTTTCTTTGGAGAGGCGGACACTCCCCGAGGCTACACCTGGCGCTTTGCCCTGAACCCTTATGTCAAGTCCCCTGAAGTCCACTTCTGTCGTCAGGTACGCCTTCGTTCCTGGCGACCAGATATTCGCAGCCGCGCCTTCCGCGTTCGTGTTGGTACCGATAACGATGGTCAACCGATCTACCAAATCGTTTTATCTACCCTGGACTTCCGTGGCACGGCTGCCTACGCCGTACCACGCGTTCACCGGCACCCCGGTGGAGCGACGCCGTTGTTTGCCAATACCGACGAAGATGGACTCTCCACGAGCTCCCTCGCCGCGGTGACAGCTCCTAGCAACACCGTACTACTGGTCGAAGCTCACTCTTTCTTCACAGGGAGCTACCAGTGGAATCCGCGCCCCGCCAATACGCATGGCCAGCGCCTCGGAGCCACACGCCATAGCAACGGCTCTAATGCGGCTTTTGTGGATGGTCACGTCCGTTGGAGTGCCCGGGGACGGCTTGGCTGTGGGACAGGCGGGGGAGCGGACAACTGCCCCTGGTCTATCGAATAAACGTTGTTGCTCTTGAACTTGCTTCGGGTACGCTTAGGAACATGACACCTGATACCACACTACGCGTCGCGCGTCCCACAGATCACTGGAATGAGATTCTGCGCTTCTACCGCGACGGTCTAGCCCACAGGCAAGCCGCCGTCGCCCGCATGGAGGCTCAGGGATTCGTGCCCGTGCCCTCCTACAACCCGTACTGGGATCGCGCAGGTAAGACCTTCGAGGACGCCGACGGCTACCGTGTCGTCCTGCAAAACGCCACGTGGCCCCGATGACACCTGAAAAGCGCCTGCGACGGATTCGTTTGTGGCTCTCAGTATTTATCGCCGGGCTGGTGCTCTCGGGGGTGACGGCGTTTCCGCTGACCTGGGAGACGGGGCTGCTGGTGCGCTGGTTTGGCAACGGTGACAGTGCTCTGGCGGTGTGGCTCCGCACGGTGCACACGGGGCTGGTGGAGACCGACAAACACTATCCGTTTCTGGCCTACGGCACGGACTGGCTGGCGTTTGCGCATTTAGTGATTGCCGTGGCGTTTATCGGACCGTGGCGCGATCCCGTGAAGAACATCTGGGTGATCGAGTTCGGGCTGATCGCCTGCGCAATGGTGCTGCCTCTCGCCTTGATCGCCGGGCCGCTCCGGGGAATTCCCTTTGGCTGGCGGCTCATTGACTGCGCCTTCGGTGTCTTTGGCGCAATCCCTCTGTGGCTGATCCGACGTGAAATTCAGCAACTTTGCTAGATAGGGTTTAATGCGGCTTCTCCCAATCATTAAGATTAGGAGAAGCTACCATGATGCCCTATATTTTCTGGTTCGCGCTCATCGCGGCGGTGATCACCGCTCTGGTGAGCCAGCACCAGCGCACCAAATACGAGGAGTGGCCGACAGACAACACGTTCTGACGGCCACTCACCTTCAACATTCTAGCCCAGGCTAAGATGCCCAAGCTATACCCTAATGCCTATGGAATTCGAGCTATCTGCCACGATTCTTTCCTCCAATGCTCAGGAGGATAGTGCACGGCTCTTAACCAACTCTTACAAGCATGAGCAGCTCTAAAATTTTAAGCGATGCACAGGTGCAGAGCTTTCTAGACAACGGCTACCTGGTGGTAAAAAACTGCCTCGAACCCACACTTGCCCAGCAGTGGGTGAACGACGGCTTTACTCGCCTGGGTTACGATGCAGGCAATCCGGCCACCTGGACAAAAGATATTGTCTGGATGGACCACCACCACAAGCTCCCCGTGCACGAGCTGGCCCCTAAAGCCTGGGCGGCGATTTGCGACATCGTCGGCGGCGAGGAGCGGCTGGAGACGCAGGTGATGCAGATCGAGTCGGCGCATTTTTCGACCATCAACTCGTTTCTCTGGTCAGATGCCTTTGTCGCCAACTTCCACCGGGGCGCGGATCAGCCCTGGCAGCCACCGAGCGCGCAAGTTACAGGCTGGCACAAAGATGGTAGCTACTTCCGGCATTTTTTGGACTCGCGCGAGCAGGCACTGCTCACGATTGTTCTCTGGTCGGACATGCGCCACCAGGGCGGCGGGACGTTCATCGCCCCGGACTCCGTGCGCGTTGTCGCCAAGCTCCTCGCCGAGCACCCCGAGGGCATCGCGCCCGGCGACTTCGACTTTAAGCAGCTTATCTCCCAGTGCCAGCGCTTCGAGGAGCTGACCGGCGAGGTCGGGGACTTTATCATCCTGCACCCCTTTATGCTGCACGCATCGTCGCAGAACACCCTGCGCCGTCCGCGCTTCATGACCAACCCACCCGTGGTGCTCAAAGAGCCGATGAATCTCAACCGCGCCCACCCGGAGGACTTCTCTTTGCTGGAGCGTGCGACGCTGCACTATCTCGGCAAAGAGCGCCTAGACTTTGCGCCCACGGCTCCGCGTGAGTCGTACTGGTGGCCGGTGTAACCGCGCCAACCTCTCCCCAACCCCTCTCCCGGGCGCTCGTTCCTCGCTGGGAAAGGGGCTTTCTGGTACGATGGGTTCACTGCTTATTGGGGAGGCTTGTATGACACGTATTCTTCGCGCGGGGGAGGTTCCCACACTCTTTCGAAAAGAGGAGTTCACTGCCGCCGACCTTGCGGAGGCGGTGAACTCCTTCGTGGTTCTGGGCGAAAACGAGGCAGTACGCCAGCTTATCCGGTTAGCACCCAGCCGTTTCGAGCCTGGCAAAGAAGGTTTAGGACTCGATTTTCCAGATCGTGTTGGCTGGGTCTTACGGATTCTGTTCCTCCCCAAGAAGACGCAAGCACTGCGCGAGCCGCGCTACGGTTCACGGGGGCTGCCTTATCTCACGATGCCTCTAACACGCTGGCCTCTCTATCCTGTTGTTACCTCAGGGGATTCTTTCTTTGTTTTAGGTGGAGTTCGTATGCTGGGAGGGCAAGCAGAGGACCCAAAAGAATATCTGAAGTACTGCCAGAGGGAAGGGCGCTTCCGCACGCAGCCAGTTCCAGTGCCCACACGGGAGCAAGCGCTGAAGGACGTATTAGCATTGCGTCAGTCGGACGTGTGGAGGGCGATCAAGTGGAAGGACAGTGCGCCAGGTCGTAGCTACACGATGCACGAAGGAACCGTCTGGGATTACTTAAAGGCCCAAGCAGATTCTATTCCTATCTAGCCCGGCACGGGCTTTGTGGCCGAAGGCCGTTGCAGACGCTGGTTTCAACCGGCGGCTATAGAGCGGACTCGCTTTTTGGTGACCTTTCGGGCACAATGGACTCCATGGAACAACACGGGCCAGAGCTTCTCGCGACCCTTACCACGATGCACCGTAATATCGTGGATACGGAGTCCTGGATCACGCCGCTTCGAGAGACTCTCAACGACATTGAGGCGGAGGAAGCGGCGTGGCAGCCCGCGCCCGACGAGCGCTCGATCTGGGAGATAGTGCTCCATGTGGGGGCGTGGACGGACTGGGCGGTGCACTTTCTCCAGGGCCAAGACACGGCTGTCACCGACTGGCCGCCCGTCGGCACGGAGAGCTGGACGGAAACGCGGCAGCGGGTGGCCGCCTCACTGACGGCCTTTGGAGACGGGATCGCCGCCTTGAGCGCGGAGTCTCTTTTTGAGTCGCCCACACCGAGTATCACCCCGACCAGCCGATTGCTCGGGGTCACCAGTATTCTGATTCACAATGCCTACCACGCCGGGCAGCTCACTAAGCTACGGGAGCGCTACCGTACTCGTTGTTGACGGCTTGCACGAGCGCTTTCATGTAGGCGATTGAGTAGGCGAGGCCGGGGCGAGAGCCGCCGAGCATCTGGGGGATGTGGTCGGGGATGATCGCGCCGTCGTACTCCACCTCGCGGAGCGCACGCATCACCTGGTGCATATCCTGGTAGCCGTCGTCGATAAACGTCTCCTGCCAGGGCTCGGGCATGGGGTTGCTCACGTTGCGGAAGTGTACCTTGAAGAGCTTCTTCTGCGCCGCGAA
>JANNDD010000216.1:0-10128 GCA_031387365.1 Armatimonas sp.
ATCGCCGTAGTACATCTCTGGGGTATTCATGCCTTCATTATTTCCTTACAATTCGACGGTATCCTCTTGTCACAATGAAAAAATCTATTCTTATCCTATCTTCCGCACTAGCTTTGGGACTCTGTGGGCTTGGCGTCTATGCCCGCTCCGTTCAAGTCCCCAAGGCCCTGGTTGCGGATGCGACGACCAAGAAAGTCGTTGCCACTGCCGACGCACTTCTGGCGACTCTCTCCCCCGAGCAGCGCAAGGTGATGAGCTTTGAATTCAATGACGCGCAGCAACGGGTCCGTTGGTCAAACTTACCGTCGGGAATTGTCCAACGCAAGGGTCTGCGGATGGGCAATCTGAGCGAGACTCAGCAAAAAGCCGTGCAGGCGCTTCTGCAGAGCGTTCTGAGCAAGCAGGGCTTTCAGAAAGTCACGGATATTATCAATGGCGACGAGTACCTCAAGCAAAACGACCCGATGGGCGGGCGGCTCAACTTTGGCAAGGCCGAGTTCTATCTCGCGTTCTTAGGAAAACCCTCGCCCACGAGCCCCTGGATGATCCAGTTTGGTGGGCACCATCTTGCGATCAATGCAACCGTGGTGGGCAAAGACATCACGCTAGCTCCTAGCCTGCCCGCCGCACAGCCCGCCAAGTACACGCTGGGCGGCAAGACAATCCAGCCACTGGGGCGTGAGCTGACCAAGGGCTTTGCACTCATCCAAGCGCTTACTCCAGAACAGCAGAAGACTGCCATCCGCGCTCCCTACTTCATTGATCTCATGCTTGGCCCCGGCCAAGACGGCAAGACACTCGCCCCGGAAGGCATTCCTGGCTCCCAGCTCACCGAGCCACAGAAGAAGCTCCTCCTCGACTTATTGGCCGAGTGGATCGGGAACCTTAACGACGACGACGCGGCTCCGAAGCTGGCGGCGGCCAAAGCGAATCTCGACAAGACTTACTTTGCCTGGGGCGGACCGACCACCACGGGAAGCGCCGCGTACTACCGAATCACCGCCCCAACAGTGGTGCTAGAGTACTCCCCACAGCGCATGGGCGGCGATGGCACGGGCCACACGCACTGTATCTACCGCGAGCCTGGAAATGACTACGGCGCAAAGCTTACCCCTCCTAACTAGCCTGCTGGCACTCTGTACACTGCCTGCCCTAGCCCATCCACGCGATGAGCTGGGACAGGCAAGCTATGTCGGGATCGCACCATCGGCAGTGACGATCGAGCTCAGCCTCACGCCCGGAGAGCAGCTAGTCGTACCCTTTGCCACGCTCACCGCCAAACCAGACTACCCACAGCGGGTGCTTACAGGGCTACGCCTCACTCTCGATGGCAAGCAGCTCATGCTACAGCGTGTGCCAAAAGAAATGTTGGGGAGTCAGCAGAGCACCAAGCTGTTTTTCTCCGCACCACTGGCACCTCTCTCCGGCGGAAAACACACGCTCCGCTTTGAGAACCGTCATGCGCCACTCAAGAGCGCCTATCTTGCCGCCACCCTCGCCGGCACCGACGGCATTCAGATTGGCCAACAGACCCATGATGCCACTCAGCAGACGCTCACAGTGGAGTTCCAGGCTCCCGCCCCAAAAAACGCCGCCCTTCCCTGGCTCATCAGTGTGGCATTAGTGCTCTGTGCGAGCTACGGCTGGGTTCGTCGTGTGAGATAACAAGAACCAAGCGGGTATGGTACAACAAGCTCTCCATGTCCTCCGCTACCGCGCTCTACCTGCATATTCCCTTCTGCTCACGCAAGTGTGGCTACTGCGACTTTAACGCCTACTCGGGCTACAAAGACGGCACCAAGGCGCGCTATGTGGAGGCGCTCTGCCGAGAGATTGGGCAAGCTGGCGATGGCAGCGCCATCCAGACCATCTTTTTTGGTGGCGGCACCCCTACCAATCTGGAGGCCAGTGCCCTGGTCCAAGTTCTCGATACGGTCAGGAGTCACTTCGCGGTTGACGATAACGCCGAGATCTCTCTGGAAGCCAACCCCACCGATGCCGATGCGGCGTACTTAGCGACATTGCGTCAGGCAGGCTTTAACCGCATCTCCTTTGGCGTCCAGACCTTCAACAATAGACTTCTCAAGCTCATTGATCGAGAGCACAGCGGCGAGACGGCAAGAAGCGCCATTGAGCAAGCACGAGCGGCGGGCTTTGATAACGTCTCGCTAGACTTAATGTTCGGCCTGCCCCGGCAGACCATAAGCGACTTCGAGCGCACACTAGACACCGCCCTGGCGCTGGAAATCCCCCATCTTTCGATCTACGGCCTGATTGTTGAGGAGGGCACGCCGTTTTTTGCGAGGCGCGAGCGCGGCAAGCTTCCCCTTCCCCCCGAGAGTGCCGAGGCGACGATGTTTGGTAAGGCGCTCGAAAAGACAGCAGAGGCCGGACTCACCCGCTACGAGATTAGCAACTACGCCCGCTCTGGCTATGCCTGCCGCCACAACCGTGTCTACTGGCGCAACGAGCCTTACTTCGGACTGGGTGCTGGCGCGACGGGCTATCTCAACGGCGCTCGACGGGTGAATATCCGGAGGCCCTCCGCGTATATCGAAGCAGCGCTGGCAGGAAAGGAGCTGGCAATTACACAAGAAACGGAGAGACTCACCCAAGAAGCGACTATGGGCGAGACCATGATGCTCGGCCTGCGCCTCGCGGAGGGGATCGCTCTGGATGACTTCGCGGAGCGCTTCGGAGTGCGCGCCGAGACACACTGGTCGCAGACAATCGCCACACTGACAACGCAGGGCTTGCTGGAGCGTACGGCAACTCACTTGCGCCTCACCGATCCCAAGGGATTGTTTCTCGCCAGTGAGGCCATGGCGACGTTTATTTGAAGGCAATCAAGCCACGCCGAGTCCTACTAAGTAACCAACTTAAAGGAGATTCGTATGAAATTCAGTACTATTGCAACTATCGCCCTCTCGCTTGTCTTGACTGCGGCCCCCCGTTCGGTGCTCGCCCAAGACGCTACGGCCACACCGGTAACCATTACCGCACAAGACGCCCCCGTGCGAAGCACACTGGAAGCTTTTTTCAAGCAAGCGGGGATCAAAAACTATATCCTCGAAAACGGGGTCGCCGGGTTTGTGACCCTCAGCTTGGTGGATCAGCCGATGGAATCCGCGCTTAAACTGGTGCTACGCGCAAACTCTATCCCCCTAACCTACTCCAAAGAGAACGGGGTCTGGATTGTTAAACCCCGGCGTATCTCCTCACCCGAGGCCATCCCGGCTCCCTTTGAGCTTGCCACGAAGGAGCAACCCACATCACCACACTTTGAGCGCATCTCGCTGACCTACCTAGATCCCGCAGATCTCTCCCAGATTCTTGGGGGGATCACGATGATCCGTCAGTTCACGCGTTTTACGGGAGGCCAGGGATTTTCGGTGGGGCAAGGTTTTTCATCGGGTAACGGCTTGCTCGGGCGCGGAAATGGCGGAGGCGTTCTGTTCCAGGGAGGCGGAAATATCTCCCCCGGCGCGGGCAATGGCCAGAGCGGCGGTGGCTAAAACAACGCGCTAAGTGAAAAGAGAGAGCGCTCTGGAAAGAGCGCTCTCTTTTTGTTAGGGGACGGAGATATTAATGGCCGCTCGGCTCGGCTTGCCTGTCCGGCTGGGCAGGAGCACCTTGAGCATCACAAGCCCTCCCGGGCGAACCATGCTGGCGGCTTTTTTCGCCTCCTCCAGTGTGGTCACCGGCTTTCCATTGACACTCTGCAGAACCATCCCCCGAACGAGCCCGGCCTCATCCGTCGGCGTCCCTTGCTTCACCCCAGTGACCAGTAAGCCTTTCACACTCTCCTCAAGCTTCAGCTCGATCCGAGCCTCCGCATCAAGCGGCTCAAGAGTGGCTTCCAGTACCTCAGGGGTTTTCTTGGTTGCCGTAGAACGTGTCGCCGGTGCAGGGCGAAGCTCCTTTAGCTCCTCTAAGGTGGCATTCAAAGTGAGTGGTTTACCTTCTCGACGCACCTGGATCGCCACCTGACTCCCCGGCTTGGTGGTTGCAATCGCATTACGTAGGCCCACTTCATCGCGCACATCGGTGGTGCCGAAGCGGGTGATCACATCCCCTGCCTCCACTCCCGCCGTGTCCGCAGGCCCCCCACCGCTTACCTGGGAGACATAGGCTCCCTGAGAGACCTTCAGCTCCTGTCGCCACTCCGGCTCGATATTGGCAGGATTGAGCCCGAGAAAGCCACGGGTTACTTTCCCCTTTGCAATAAGCTGATCCGAAACAAGCCGAGCCGTGTTGGCGGGAATCGCAAACCCGATCCCAACACTGCCACCTGAGGGAGTGTCTATCCCCACATTAATACCGATCAGCTCGCCTTTGATATTGAGCAGCGGCCCCCCGGAGTTGCCCGGGTTAATCGCAGCATCGGTCTGGAGAAGCTCAGGGTAGTAGCGGCCATCGAGTGGCCCCCCAATCGTGGACTTCCGCTGGAGTGCGGAGACGATTCCCGTGGTGACCGTGTTATCTTGGCCAAAGGGCGAGCCAATCGCAATGGCCCACTGCCCCACTTTGATGTGCGCTGAGTCCGCGAACTTGATGGCGGGCAGGGGACGCCCCGCGTCTATCTTGATCACTGCAAGATCAGAGCGGTCGTCGCGCAGGACACGCCCTGTAAAAGTTTCGCCCGTGGAGAGCTTCACTTTCACCTTCCCATCACGTGCTTTCTCTACCACGTGGTCGTTGGTCAGGATATAGCCCTCGCTGCGAATGATCACTCCAGAGCCGCCCACGGGGCGCAGGAGCATCTCAGGTTCCTCTGCGGGATTCGGAGTCTCCGTGGGCTTCTCCCCAGTATCGGGCTTCGGAGCGGGCTGGGGGCGACGGCGGCGCGGCGGCGCATTGCCCCCCTGCGGCGGCCCTAAAAACTGCTCAAACGGCGACTCGGCGCGCGGCACTTCGGCAACTGCACTGATCGAGACCGCCGACGGCCCCATTGCCTCCGCAAGCTGCGTGAAAGCCACTTCGAGAGATTGTGCCGTCTCACGAGCTTCCTGAACACGCACCGCAGTATCACGCGCGATCAGACGGGCGGAAAATGGCACAGCGCAGGCAATCAGCCCCGCAGTTAGGGCAAAAGAAACATATTTTCTAGACATTGAGCAACCTCCATAGAGAGGACGAGCCAGGGGCTCCTACCCGCGAAAAATAGAAAAAGCCCCCGCGGCAACGCGCGGGGGCCTAAGGGGCACCTTAAATCTTGTAGCGACCGTCTCCCTCAGTTGAGGTCTGAAGAATACGCTTCACAAACGAGATCAGCTCCATCGGATTGAAAGGTTTCGTAAGATACATGTCCGCACCGCCAGAGTACCCACGGAGGACATCCTTATCCTGAGTCTTAGCGGTCAGCATGATCACCGGCAGCTCCGCGAGCGCCGCATCACGACGAATCGACGCAAGAAGCTCGAAACCATCCATCTCCGGCATCATCACATCGGAGACAACCAGATCGGGGCGGTTCGCTCGAATCTTCTCCAAAGCCTGAACGCCGTTGTTAGCGGTCTCAACGGTGTAGCCCATACGCTCCAGGTTCACTTGAATCAATCGGACGATATTGGGCTCATCGTCCACGGCTAAAATACGTGCCATTCTCTTTTTTTACCCTTTCCTGCGGAAAACCCTGTGCCAGCATTTTATCTCATTGCCCGGGGTCACGTCAATGGGGATTATCGGCAGGGTGCACCTTTTCCTTTCGCTCTGTGCAATCTGCTCACTTTTGCGCTTAAATCAGTGAAGAAGTGCAACCCAACACGGTGTCGCGGGTCGCATGAGAGGAGTAGAAAAGAATGACGGGACCTGTGTCGGGAACCTACTTAATGATTTTCCTGGGTGTTCTTGGTGCGCTGGGACTCCTGGCCTGGATACTGCGCCCACAGCTCAGACGTACCTGGCGCTATCTCATCGCCTGGATAGAGCGAGACAAGCGCGCCGAGGAAGAGGCCCGCACACAACAACAGCAGCGCCAGGAGGCTGAGCAGGAAGTCCAGCACTTCCTGCATGAGGATGAGACGCAGGAGCAACAACAGCCCCTGCAGAGGCAATAAAGCCATGAAATTTAAAACATTTGCACTGGGCTGCGGGGGCACGATTGCCGCCGGGCTCGCAATCTGGGGATTTATTGAGTCCCGATCGGCATGGATAGATGCGGGGTATGTGGGCATTCTCTATGATGCCAGCTCCGGAGTACAGCCCAAGCCTCTTAAGGCGGGGCGGGTTTTTATTGGCTGGCGACAACGACTCTATACGTTTCCCACCAAGCTGATGAGCGCTAAGTATGTTCAAGACGTTGACGAAGGAGAACAGAAGACTGCCGACGGCATCCTCATCACCACGAGCGATAACGCCAACACGACCTTTGATGTCTGCGTGATCTACCGTATCAATGAGGAAAACGCAATTCGTGTCTTCAATAACTTTGGCCCCATTGATGTAGAGACTATTCAGGCAAACCACCTGCGTCGCGCCATCAAAGATGTGGTCAATGAGATCGGCCCCAAGTACGATGTCTTTGAGCTGATGGGGCCCAAACGCCAGGAGTTCTGCCAGCTTGCTACGGAGTCGCTCAAGAAGCGTATGGAGACCAACGGCATCTCCATTGACTCCCTGATGCTCATGACCGCCGCCCCCGCCCCCGAGACCATGGAGAAGATCACGCGCCGGGTGAACCAGTACACGGAGTACGATATCGCCGTCCTCCGTAGGCAGATCGCGGAGGTCGCGCGTCAGACCAATGTCATCACTGCCCAAGCCAGGATGACCGCCACGAGGCTGACCAGTGCCACCGCCAAGGACAAAGGGCTTGAGCAGCTCCAGCTCCAGGCCGATGAAGATGCCATTGAGAAATGGGACGGTCACCTCTCGGAGATTCGCATGGGCGGTGGTCAGACCATGGTACTCGATGGAAGCACTCTCGCGGCACTCAGCAAACGGCGCTCAGCAGCCCCTGCGCCCCAGCCACAAGGACAAAACGGACAATGAAACGCCATACCAACACAAACCTACTCTGGCTCGCCCTGCCCCTTCTGGCCGGGTGCGCCCGCGAGATCCCACCCGCCCAGGTGGGAGTCAAGTTTTCCTCCTCCAGCGGCATGGAGGAGAAGCTTCTCAAGCCCCAAGTGGTCTGGGTACTGCCCCGTCAGCGCCTCGTGCTCTACCCCACCAATATCCGCAATGCGACCTACACTCGTGGTGGCCATGGCGGAGCGGAGCGCGCTGGCAACGATGCAATCCAGTGCTCGACCAACGAGGGGGCCATTCTGCCACTCGATGTAACCATTAGCTACCACGTAGATCCTGCCAATGTGATGACAGTCTACAAAAACTTTGGCACCAATGATATCCAGCAGATCCAGACCGAGTTTATTCGCCCTGCGACCAACTGGGCAGTCAACAGTGTCAGTGGGCAGAAAAGTGTCTTTGAGCTCACCAGCAAAGAGCGTGCGCAGTTTGGTCAACGCGTAAAAACGCTTCTCACTCCCAAGCTTGCCGCGTGGGGGCTAACCGTGGATGATGTGTTTACGGGCGAAGTGTATCCGCCAGAAGAAGTCAAACAAAAAGTCAACGAGCGTATCTCCGTCCGCACGGAACTCGATACTGCCCAGGTCACTCTCAAACGTGCGACGGTTGAGGCGGAAACCATTCAAACCAAGGCAAAAGAGCAAGCCGAGGTCAACCGCCTTCTTGGGGAAGCGGGTGATAAAGCCGTCGCCCTCAAGAAGATCGAGCTACGGCGCAAAGCCATTGCCAAGTGGGACGGCGTCGCCCCCCTCACCGGGGATGGGCGCATTCCCTTCACCGACCTGACCCTAGGCCGATAACAAAAAAAGCATGAGGGGATTGACTCCCCTCATGCTTCATCGTTTCGAAAAGTGCGTCTAGCCCTTCTTCAGAAGAGGCAGACCCGTCGCATCACTCTCGACTACCACATAACCGTTAGGCACAGCATCCAGTGCCTTGGTAACATCATCACTTGCCTTTATTTCTTTGGCAAAAAAGTACATAGTACGCGTGCCATTTGTGGTGGGGGTAACACGCGCGTGCAGAAAATAAGCAACCCCATTCTTCTTCGATACATGACTGTAGGCCACGATAGTTCTCCGTTCCTAAAAGATTGTGCTCCTCCGTGGCTACGACGTGTCGTCGACGACCAAGACTACGTCTCCCCTCAGATGAGCCTACAAGATTCGACAGAGTTTACCCTAAAGTTCTTGAGTAGGCAAGCATTTTCTACAACAAATACGATTCACAAAAAACAATCATTTCACCTGTTGGAAGAGTAACAAAAATACACTCACCTATAAAATTAAAGCGGCGGACCTAACAATCTTATCTAAACCATAAATATCATTAATATCAATAACAACATCACCTGACAACATCATATCTTCATACAAATCACCAAAACCAGAAAATAAAACACCAGCGTGAGACCTAATCGAATTATAAAATCCAATTAACCCCAACATCCTAAACATCTCAACAATAACAACAAAAACCTTAATATCAACTCCTCCTTTATCATATTTATACCTATATAAATTCTCAATATCAACAGAAAAAGTCAAAATATCACCCATATCAAGATGTATCAAAATAGATTTTTCAACAAAAACCATCCAATTATCATAATCTTCAGTAAAATGATACAAAAAACCAAAATTATTCATAGTAACACATAAGTCTCGCGTGCAATTTATTTTTTTCCCCAAATCCAAAGCCCTTAGTAAATCGTCTTCTGCTTCGTCATATTTTTTTTGCCGAATCTTTACTTGAGCTTGATTATTTAAGTTCCTAACACAACGTACTAAATTATTTTCTTTTGTATATATATCACCAGCCTCCTTATACAGTAACAGAGCTTGATCATACTCACCAAGACGAACTAAAACAATCCCTTTAAAACTAATCGCCTCAGCATATAAAAAACTGTCATGTATATACTTAGCAATACCTACAACTAATTCAAGGTATTTTATTGATTCTCCATTCAATTCCCTCTCCCGCA
The DNA here is from genome assembly GCA_031387365.1 of Armatimonas sp. GTDB lineage: Bacteria > Armatimonadota > Armatimonadia > Armatimonadales > Armatimonadaceae > Armatimonas. Next base: position 9,020 of record JANNDD010000216.1, read on the forward strand.
ATACAAATGCTTTTACCAGCAACAATCTCCCCTTTAACAAGGTTAATCCTTCTTGATAATTAACCAATGCAAGATCGCACCATTCACCAAGTTCTTTCAAATATCTTCGACGACGAAGAAAATAATCTAAATCTAGTAAGTATTCGGCGAATCTTTGGGGAGACTGAGCTTGCATTAATTCAATGGAGAAGCGAACAATGTCGAAATCAGCTTCTAAAATTTTAAAATTCTCAAGTTCTTTGGCGGTATCCAGATGCTGCGCAGAGCTCCTTGCGATAGAACAGCAATAGGTCAACAAGCCTTCCTCGGAGGCTTTCCGCTCTGAGAAATTTTGTTTTAGGTATTCCTGAGCAAAGATGCGCACAATGCTTAGCATCCGCCAGCGCCCACCGACTTCCCGTCGAAGAAGTGATTTTTCTTCGAGAGCCGCTAGCCACTCTAAAATCTCAGGCTCCTCGCAGACCGTGCGAGCCGCCTCCTGGGTAAAGCTGCCGGGAAGGATGGACAGACGCAGGAAAAATCTTTGTTCGGACGTGTCTAGGAGGCTAAAAGACCACTCCAGTGCCGCGCGTAGGGTGCGCTGGCGCTCGGGGACGTCCCGTGCACGGGTTACCAGGAGGCTCAGGGCATTGTCTAGGCGAGCTTCGATCTCCTCCAGAGAAAACAAACGCCGCCGGGCTGCCGCAAGTTCCACAGCGAGGGGCATTCCCTCCAGCCGCTGACAGATCCGGCGAATACAGCTCAGATCCGCCTCAGTCAGAGCGAGATCATGCTCTACCTGAAGAGCGCGCTCAATAAAGAGCCGCTCTGCCTCCACCAGCTCCAGTGGGGCAACCTCGAAGCGCCACTCTCCGGTGAGGGAGAGCAGAGCTTGGGAGGTCACCAAGCAGACGAGCCCAGGGGCTTGGCGGAGAAGCTGGGCAACACGGGGAGCGGCGACCAGTACCGTCTCGAAGTTGTCCAGCACGAGCAGCATCCGTCGCTCGGCCAGGGTCTCGATAAAACGCACGCGGCTATCGCGAATCTCCAGGCCTAGTGCTTCGGCAATGGCTGCATCGAGCTGCTCTTCGTTGTGAACATCGGCCAGGGACACAAACCAGACCCCGTCG